>NZ_MWIG01000253.1:0-3781 GCF_002156145.1 Streptomyces sp. NRRL B-24572
GGTTAGGTTCACCGACGCGGGGTGGAGCAGCTCGGTAGCTCGCTGGGCTCATAACCCAGAGGTCGCAGGTTCAAATCCTGTCCCCGCTACTCAGTAGCAACGAAGGCCCGGATTCATTCACTGGATCCGGGCCTTCGTCATATCCGCGTGTCGAGGGCACGAAAAAGCCCCCGCCGGAGCGGGGGCTCACGCGAAGGCCGTCAGGCCGTCGTGGCGCAGCTCGGGCAGACGCCCCGGTAGGTGACCTCGACGTTCGAGATCGTGAAGCCGAAGCGTTCGGTGTCCGGGAGGTCCGCCAGCGGGTCGCCGGCCGGGTGCACGTCGCGGATCGCGCCGCAGCGGCCGCAGACCAGGTGCTGGTGGGGCCGGTGGGCGTTGGGGTCGTACCGCTTGGCGCGTCCGTCGGTCGCGACCTCGATGACCTCGCCGAGGGTGACCATCTCGCCCAGCGTGTTGTACACGGTCGCGCGCGAGATCTCGGGCAGCTTCGCCACGGCGCGCGCGTGGACCTCGTCGGCGGTCAGGTGCACGTGGTCCCCGTCGAGGACTTCGGCCACGACGCGCCGCTGTGCGGTCATGCGCCAACCGCGTCCGCGCAGTCGTTCCAACAGGTCACTCATGAGGGCCAGGCTACCAGTCAGGGGAAAGAGGCCCGAACGGGTGTGAGTTTGGATGCTGGCTTGACTTAGACAAAGTCCAATGTAGGGTCGAGTCCATCAAGGGCGACGACAGGAGGCACAACATGACGCAGGGACCGCTCACCACGGAGGCCGGGGCTCCCGTCGCCGACAACCAGAACAGCGAGACCGCGGGCGTCGGCGGTCCGGTCCTCGTCCAGGACCAGCTCCTCCTGGAGAAGCTCGCCCACTTCAACCGCGAGCGCATCCCGGAGCGCGTGGTCCACGCGCGCGGTGCGGGCGCCTACGGCACCTTCACCCTGACCCGTGACGTCTCGCAGTGGACGCGCGCGAAGTTCCTCTCCGAGGTCGGCAAGGAGACCGAGACCTTCCTGCGCTTCTCCACCGTCGCGGGCAACCTCGGCGCGGCGGACGCGGTGCGCGACCCCCGCGGCTGGGCGCTGAAGTTCTACACCGAGGAGGGCAACTACGACCTCGTCGGCAACAACACCCCGGTGTTCTTCATCAAGGACGCCATCAAGTTCCCCGACTTCATCCACACCCAGAAGCGCGACCCGTACACGGGCTCGCAGGAGGCGGACAACGTCTGGGACTTCTGGGGCCTCTCCCCGGAGTCGACCCACCAGGTCACCTGGCTCTTCGGCGACCGCGGCATCCCCGCCTCGTACCGCCACATGAACGGCTACGGCTCGCACACGTTCCAGTGGAACAACGAGGCCGGCGAGGTCTTCTGGGTCAAGTACCACTTCAAGACCGACCAGGGCATCAAGAACCTCACCCAGGACGAGGCCAACCGCCTCGCCGGCGAGGACCCGGACTCGCACCAGCGCGACCTGCGCGAGGCCATCGAGCGCGGCGACTTCCCGAGCTGGACCGTGCAGGTCCAGATCATGCCCGCGGCCGACGCGGCGAACTACCGCTTCAACCCCTTCGACCTCACCAAGGTGTGGCCGCACGAGGACTACCCGCCGGTCGAGATCGGCAGGCTGGAGCTCAACCGCAACCCGGAGAACGTCTTCGCCGAGGTCGAGCAGTCGATCTTCAGCCCCGCGCACTTCGTGCCGGGCATCGGCCCCTCCCCGGACAAGATGCTCCAGGGCCGTCTCTTCGCGTACGGCGACGCCCACCGCTACCGCGTCGGCATCAACGCCGACCACCTGCCGGTGAACCGCCCGCACGCCACCGAGGCGCGCACCCACGCGAGGGACGGCTTCCTCTACGACGGCCGCCACAAGGGCGCGAAGAACTACGAGCCGAACAGCTTCGGCGGCCCGTACCAGACGGACAGGCCGCTCTGGGTCGGCTCCGCGGTCACCGGCACGACCGGCGACCACGCCGCCCCCTCGCACGCCGAGGACGACGACTTCGTGCAGGCGGGCAACCTCTACCGCCTGATGTCCGAGGCCGAGAAGGGCCGCCTCGTCGAGAACCTGGCCGGCTCCATCGCCAAGGTCTCGCGCGACGACATCGCCGAGCGGGCGATCGAGAACTTCCGCAAGGCGGACGGTGACTTCGGCAAGCGGCTGGAGGCCGCGGTCCAGGCCCTTCGCGGCTGAGGGCGCTTGCCGTAGGAAGAGGGCGGGCCGGACTTCCGTGGGGGAGGCCGGCCCGCCCTCGCGTCAGCTCGCGACGCTGTGCACCGGGATCCAGCAGCGGATGATGTCGCGTACGGAGACGATGCCGACGGGGCCCCGGCCGTCGAGGACGACGAGGTGACGGAAGCCGCCACGGGTCATCGCCTCGGCCGCCTCCGCCAGGGTCCAGGACGGCGCGGCGAAGACGACGTCACGGGTGGTGTGGGAGCCGGCGGTCTCCCGGTCGGGGTCCTGGTCCCGGGCGAGGGAGTTGAGGATGTCGCGCTCGGTGAGGATGCCGAGTCCGCCGGCGTCGGTGTCGAGGACGACGGCCGCGCCGACGCGGCGCGCCGCCATCAGCCGGGCCGCCTGCCTGAGGGTGTGGGCGGGGCCGATGGTGAGGATCACGGTGCTCATGGCGTCACGGACGAGCATGGACGGAGCCACCTCCTTGGTGAATTCTTCAACGAGAAGAAATTCACAAGTTCACAAGCGGGGGGACTCTCAGGGTTGCACCGGGGAGGTGGGCCGACAAGGGGGCGCGCGAGGCGCCCCCGGGGAGTGACGGGAGCGCTCAGCCCTGTGCGGTCTCCTGGTTCAGGTAGCTCAGCAGCTCGCCGTGGAGCAGACCGTTCGAAGCCGCCGCGTTCCCGCTGTGCGGGCCGTGCCGTCCGTCCAGGCCCGTGTACGTGCCGCCGGCCTCCTGGACCACGATCGCGACCGCGGCCATGTCCCACAGCGACAGCTCCGGCTCCGCGCAGATGTCCACGGAACCCTCCGCGACCATCATGTACGGCCAGAAGTCGCCGTACGCCCGGGTCCGCCAGCACGCGCGCGTGAGGTCGAGGAAACCGTCGAGGCGGCCCCGCTCCTCCCAGCCGCTCAGCGAGGAGTACGCGAACGAGGCGTCCTCCAGGCGGCCGACCTTCGACACGCCGATCCGGCTCGCCGAGGCCAGGCTGCGGCCCGTGTACGCGCCGAGGCCCTTCGCCGCCCACCAGCGCCGGCCGAGCGCCGGGGCGGACACCACGCCCACCACCGGCTGGAACCCGGTCTCCCCGGCCTCCATCAGCGCGATCAGGGTCGCCCAGACCGGCACCCCGCGCACGTAGTTCTTCGTGCCGTCGATCGGGTCGATCACCCAGCGGCGCGGGCCCGAGCCCTCCACGCCGAACTCCTCGCCGAGGATCGCGTCGCGCGGCCTGGCGCGCTGGAGCTGCCCGCGGATCAGCTCCTCCGCCGCCTTGTCGGCCTCGCTCACCGGAGTCATGTCCGGCTTCGTCTCGACCTTGAGGTCGAGCGCCTGGAATCGGTCCATGGTGGCCGCGTCGGCGGCATCCGCGAGGACGTGGGCGAGACGCAGATCATCGTGGTAATCGGCCATGGTCGGCACTCTATCCCCGAGCCGGGAGCGCACGCGGAACCGTCCACCGCCGCCGTCCCGCGACGGTCCGTACAAGCCCCTTGACAGGGGGTGGTCGCCTGTCGAGGCTGAGCGGAGAACCGTTCCCTCCCGGAGGTGAGGATGGCGAACGCCCGCGAGGCCCTGCTCGACGCCGCGCTCGCCGC
>NZ_MWIG01000254.1:0-196 GCF_002156145.1 Streptomyces sp. NRRL B-24572
CCTCCCCCAGCGCCCCGTCGGCACCCGCTCCGCCGGCCCCGTCCTCCCCGACGCCCTCCTCCCGGTCGCCGAGACCCGCGTCCGCGTCGCCGTCGCCCAGATCGACCGCGGCGGCACGATCACCGCGTGGAACGAGGACGCAGAGGAACTCTTCGGTTACGGCTCCGACCTGGTCATCGGCAAACCCCTCGGCGAC
>NZ_MWIG01000254.1:239-2527 GCF_002156145.1 Streptomyces sp. NRRL B-24572
CGCAGCGCCCCGTCGCCGAGCCGGGCTCCGAGAGCCGCGCCGCCGACCCCTTCGAGGTCTTCATCGGCTCCCCCGCCCCCGACGACCTCGACGGCCTCCTCCAGCGCACGGTCGAGCGCGCCCGCGACATGCTCGACGGCGACGCCGCCTTCCTCCTGCTCGCCACCGACGACGAGACGGAACTGGAGGTACGGGCCACCACCGGACTCCCGGCCGCCCGCCAGCGCTTCGCCCGCGTCCCCGTGGAGACCGGCGCCAGCCGCTACGGCTCCGCCCGCATGCCCGCCGTCCACGAGGACCTGGCCGCCGTCCCCGGCGCCGTCCCGCTCCTCGAAGGCACCGGCATGCGCTCGGTCGTCACCGTCCCGCTCAAGGTCGAGGGCCGGCTCACCGGCTCCCTCGGCGTGGCCGCAGAGTCCGCGAACCGCTACTCGAACGAGGAGGCCCTCCGCCTCCAGTTCGCCGCCGACCGCATCGCCCTGGCCGTCGAATCGGCCCGCCTCGGCGAACTCGAACGGCTCCGCCGCGGCTCCCTCAGCTTCCTCGTCGAGGCCTCCGACCTCCTGGCCGGCACCCTCGACCGCGACCAGACCCTGGCCCTGATGGCCCAGATGACGGTCCCCACCCTCGCCACCTGGTGCGCGGTCTACACGATCGCCGACCAGGCCTCCGACCCGTACCTCTCGTACGTGCTCCACGAGGACGAGGACCGCATCGACGGCCTCAAGGCCCTGCTCTCCTCCATCGCCCCGCCCGACCCGGTGCCGACCCCCGGCGCCCGCGTCTGGTCCGCCCCGGGCGACGCGGCACACCGCGCGGCACTGACCGCCTCGGTCCGCGCCCTCGACCACCCGGCGAGCCCCCTCTCCTCCGGCATCGACACCACCCTGGCCACCGCGAGCACGGTCGCCGGCGAGACGGTCGTCCTGCCGCTGGTCGCCCGCAACCGGGTCATCGGCATGCTGACCCTCGGCAGGCCCTCGGAGGACCACTTCCGCCAGGAGATCCTGGAGCTCGCCGAGGACCTCTCGCGCCGGGCGGCCCTGGCCCTGGACAACGCCCGCCTGTACTCGGAGCGCGTGGCGATCAGCCAGTCCCTCCAGCGCAGCCTCCTCCCGCCGGGCCTCCCCGTGATCCCGGGCGTCGAGGTCGACGTCATCTACCGCGCGGCCGGCGAGGGCAACGAGGTGGGAGGCGACTTCTACGACGTCTTCCCCATCAGGGACGACGTCTACGGATTCGCCATCGGCGACGTCTGCGGTACGGGCCCGGAGGCGGCCGCCGTCACCGGCCTGGCCCGCCACGCCCTGCGCCTCCTGGCCCGCGAGGGCTTCGGCGGCCCGGCGGTCCTGGAGCGGCTGAACGCGGCGATCCTCGACGAGGGCGCCCGCAGCCGCTTCCTGACCCTCCTCTACGGCGAGATGCGCCCGCAGCCGGACGGCTCGGTGATCCTCAAGGTCGTCTGCGCCGGCCACCCCCTCCCGTTGCGCCTCCGCCCGGACGGCACGGTGGAGCCCGCGGCCGAACCGCAGCCGCTCCTGGGCGTCATGGAGGACCTGGAACTGTACGAGCAGACGGTCACGCTCGACCCGGGCGACGTCCTCCTCTGCGTCACGGACGGCGTGACGGAACGCCGCGAGGGCACCCGCATGCTGGGCGACGACGGCCTGGCCGAGGTCCTCAAGACCTGTACGGGCCTGACGGCCGGCGCGGTCGCCTCCCGTGTCCTCCGCGCGGTCGAACGCTTCGCCCAGGCCCCCGCCTCCGACGACATGGCCATCCTGGCGATGCGTCTCCGCGAACCGGACCACAACTGACAGAGCCGGCGCCTCCTCCGAAGGGGAGGCGCCGGTCCTGCCCACTGCCCCAGAAACACAAAAAGGCCCCCGCCTGATGGCGGGGGCCTTTTCATTTCGGAGCCCTTTAACGGAATCGAACCGTTGACCTTCTCCTTACCATGGAGACGCTCTACCGACTGAGCTAAAAGGGCAGGTTGTTCGGCGGCGTCCTACTCTCCCACAGGGTCCCCCCTGCAGTACCATCGGCGCTGAAAGGCTTAGCTTCCGGGTTCGGAATGTAACCGGGCGTTTCCCTAACGCTATGACCACCGAAACACTATGAAGTTGAACTCAACCGGCAAGGGAGTTCATTGCTTCAGAACTAACACAGTGGACGCGAGCAACTGAGGACAAGCCCTCGGCCTATTAGTACCGGTCAGCTCCACCCCTTGCGGGGCTTCCACATCCGGCCTATCAACCCAGTCGTCTGCTGGGAGCCTTACCCTCTCA
>NZ_MWIG01000255.1:0-2176 GCF_002156145.1 Streptomyces sp. NRRL B-24572
CCGGGACCGCCCCCGAAGGTGGCGGTCCCGGCCGCCGTACCGGGGCGAGTGCCGCGGGGGCGGTGGGAGCCGTGGGTGCCGTGACGGGCGGAGGGGCGTACGGCTGCATGGGGGCCGGTCCGTACCCCGCCGGCCGGGTGACCGGCTGTACAGCCGGCGGGGGCAGGTGGAAGCTGCCCGTCTCGGAGGGGCCGGGCAGCGACGGGGCCGCCGGGACGTGAGCGGTGGGCCGGTACGACGGGTGCTGTGGCTGTACGGGCTGCTGTGCGGGCTGTACGGGCGGCTGGGCGGGCTGTACGGGCCGTTCCTGGGTCGGTACGGGCGCGGGCGCCGGTGTCGACGCGGCGGGGCCTGTGGAGGCCGTAGGGCTCGTGGGGCTCGTGGGGACCATGGGGCCTTCGGGGCCGAAGCCGGTCGGCAGCGGGCCCAGTTGGTCGAGGATCTCGACCGACTCCTCGCCGGCCCCCGGTTCGGGCAGCATCTCGACGGCGGCGCTCAGCGCCTTCCGCGCTCCCGTGGCCGTCCGGAACCGGGCCTGCGGATCGGGCTGGAGCAGACCGGCCAGCACCTGCCACAGGGGCTCGGGGACGCCCTCGGGGGCGCCCGGGGTGCCGTGCGCGAGGAAGTGCTCGACCAGGGCCTGGGAGTCCGGCTTGACGCCCTTGAGCAGATAGAGCCCGACCAGTCCGACGGCGAACAGGTCGGCGGTGAAGTCCGGCTCGGCGCCGAGCAGCTGCTCGGGCGCGAAGTAACCGGGCGTCCCCACCACGTAGTTGGTCTCGGTGAGGCGGGGTTCGCCCTTGCGCATGGAGATGCCGAAGTCGGAGAGCCGCAGGTGCGGCCGCCCGGTGCCGGTGACCTCCATGAGGATGTTGGCGGGCTTGATGTCCCGGTGCACGACCCCCTCGGCGTGCACCGTGGCCAGGCCCGACAGCAGCTGGTCGAGCAGCGTGCAGACGAAGCGGGGCGGCAGCGGGCCGTAGTCCCCGATGACGTGGGCCAGCGAGCCGCCGGCCACCAGGTCCATGGTGAACAGGACCTTGTCGTCGTCGGCGGCCCAGCTGGCCGGGGCGAGGACGTGCGGATGGTCGATCCGCAGCGCCTGCTCCCGGACGAAACGGAGCAGCGTGTGCGCGTCGCTCTGCAGGAGCACCTTGGCCGCCACGTAACGGCGCCGCCGGTGGTCCCAGGCGCGCCACACCGCGCCCGCCCCGCCGCGTCCGATCGGGTCGACCAGCTCGTACCGACCAGCGAAGACCTCACCCATCGCGCTGCGCCCGCCCCCGTCTGCGTCGTCTCTCCGAGGTCCCGGCCGGCTGCCGGGCCCGCGTCAGTTCTGGTGCGACTCGTAGTGGGCGACCGCGTCGGCGGTGCGCCCGGCGCCGTACACCCGGAGGAACTCTGCCAGTTCCGGGTGGGCCGGGGCGAGCGAGTCGGCGGCGTCGATGATGTCGCCGGCGGCCGCCACGGAGCGCAGCAGCGACTGGATCTCGCGGACCACGCGGCGCACGGTCGGCGCACCGGAACCGGTGGTGGTCTGGCCCGAGCTGGTGAGGACGGAGCCGCCCTGCGACTTCTTGACCTCGTCCATCCGGTCGGTGGCCTCGGCGGCGCTGACGCTGCCGTCGGCGACCTGGACGGCGAGCTCCTGGAGGGCCTGGACGCGCTGGACGACGGCCGGGTTGCCGATCTTGGCCCGCTGGCCGCTCATCAGCTGGGACAGCATGGGCGCGGAGAGCCCGAGCACGGCCGCGAGCCTGGCCTGATTGAGCCCGAGATCGTCGATCAGGCGACGGAAGAGCGCCCCCAGCGGCTCTCCGTACCAACTGCGCTGAAGCTCTCTGGCTCTTGCCGTGGCTTCCTGCTGCGCTGCGTCCATTGCTTACTCCCCATCCCTTGGGTTCGCCACTGCGAACCCCGGTCAGCATCTTACGGAGAGTGGTCGCCGACCGGGAGTCCCAATCCTTTTGCCGGACATGGGGGGTGACCCGGTACGCTGTCCTCGTTCCGGGGCCTTAGCTCAGTTGGTAGAGCGCTGTCTTTGCATGGCAGATGTCAGGGGTTCGACTCCCCTAGGCTCCACTCGGACAGACCCCCCTGACCTGCGGCAGCGCAGGGCAGGGGGGTCTTTCGCGTTCCGTGCGGGGGCGCGCGGGCAGGCGGCGGGGCCCGGGTC
>NZ_MWIG01000256.1:0-13093 GCF_002156145.1 Streptomyces sp. NRRL B-24572
ACGGCGACCAGCTGCCCAAGACCGGCCCGCTCGACTCCGCCGTGGCGCTCGGCACCCTCGGCGGCACCGTCCTGCTGACCGGTGCCGCCGAGGGTGCCGAGCGCCACGGCGGAGTCGAGCGGGCCGGTCTTGGGCAGCTGGTCGCCGTCGGTGGCGGGCGGCGGGGTGTCCGAGCCTCCCGAACCACCGCCCGAACCGCCGCCCGAGACCCCCGTGACCTGGAGCTCGAGCGAGGGCTTCGGGTTGTTCTTCGGGGTGCAGACGGCGGCGTCCATCCCGAGGGCGTGCACGGTGAGGACGCCGGCCGTGAAGGTGACCTTGCCGTTCTTCTTCGGGGTGAACGTGCCGGTCAGCGTGCCGATCTTGATCGGGGTGTCCGGCGGGATGGCCGCCGTGTTCGGCGACCCCGTGACCTTCACCGTGCCGCTCGCGTCACCGCCGAGCACGAGCTCGGCGCGCGGGGTCATGACGCCCTTGGGGAGCTCGACCGGGCTGTCGGAGACGCCCTTCTCGAACGACATCGTGATCGTGTAGCCGCTGCCGCTCTTGACGGCCTTGATGTCGACGGGCGAGACGGCGCTCTTGGGCCCGATCTTCGTCTCGCAGGCGTAGTTGACGTCGACGACCTCCGCCTGGGCGGCCGGCGCCGACACCAGCACGGTCAC
Organism: Streptomyces sp. NRRL B-24572; assembly: GCF_002156145.1. Taxonomy (NCBI): domain Bacteria; kingdom Bacillati; phylum Actinomycetota; class Actinomycetes; order Kitasatosporales; family Streptomycetaceae; genus Streptomyces; species Streptomyces sp. NRRL B-24572. The sequence continues at coordinate 666 of NZ_MWIG01000256.1, forward strand.
GCCCGCCACCGCGACCGCGGCCGTGAGCGCGGCGGTCGTTCTCCTCCGGTTCGGCACCTTGGACACCCGAGCACCCCTCACCGCAACGAAACTGACGGTCTTTCAGATTGGCCGTCAAGGTACGCCCGGGGCGTTGAGGAGGGAAGGCGGGGGAACCGGTGAAGTTGTGAAAGTCCTCGGCGGGGCGAAAGCCCCGGGCGGGTGAAAGCCCTAGGCGGGCGCGGCCAGTTCGGCCCAGACCGTCTTGCCGGGGGCTCCCGGGGTGCGGTCGATGCCCCAGTCGAGGCAGAGGCGCTGCACGATGAACATGCCGTGGCCGCCCGGCCGTCCGGAGCGGTGCGGGGTGCGCGGGGCGGGCTGGCCGGCGCCGCGGTCGGTGACTTCGAGGCGGAGCGTCCCGGGCATCCGCAGGACGCGCAGGCGCTCGGGGCCCTCGGCGTGCAGGCAGGCGTTGGTGACGAGCTCGGAGACGACGAGCAGGACGTCCTCGGCGGCGGCCCTGCGGTCGGCGGTGGCGGCCGGCAGCCAGCCCCACTCGAGGAGCGCCGAGCGCGTGAAGTCACGCGCGAGCGGCACGGTGCCGCTGGTCTCGCCGAGGGCGAGCGTCCGGACGTCGGAAGCTTGGTCCATCAACGCTTCACCTCACCGATCGACGGGACAGAGGGACGGGACGTACGGGCGGAGCCGCGGAGCGGGGTGTGGCCCCGGTCTCAGTCGGGGAGCGCCGTGGCGAGCGTCTCATGGACGGTGAAGACGGCGTCCGCGCCCGTGATGTGGAACACCCGGGCCACCGCGGGCCGCATCCCCACCAGATGGACGCCGCCGCCGGCGGCGTCCGCCCTCAGCCGGGCGCCGAGCAGCACGTTGAGTCCGGTCGAGTCGCAGAACTCCAGGCCCGTGCAGTCGACGACGAGTCGTGCGCGGCCCGCGTCGAGGGCGTCGTCCAGAGGGGTGCGCAGCAGGTCGGCGGTGTGGTGATCGAGCTCACCGACGGGCGTGAGGAGCGCGCCCCCGGGCACGTCGCGGACCTCGACCCGCAGCCGCGCGGGTGACGCGCTGCCGATGTGTTCGCGGTCCATGGCCGTGCCTCTTCTCGCTCTCGCGGATGCCGACTGACGTGTCCCGAACCCTACAAGCGGGTCGCCCTCCGATGCACACGAGGTACTTCCCATATCGGTACGAAACGGATTATTGCCACTTGCAACCATCCGGGTCGAGCAGGTAGGGCTAGAAAGGAACGTCCGACCCGGCCGGCTTTGGAGGCGCCGCAAACCGCAGCGAGAAGAACCCGAAGGAGACCCATGTCACCCCGGCTCGACGCCCCGCGTACCCCCGACGCGCCGTCGGCAGCAGTCCCCCTCCCCCCTGCCGCATCCGTCACACCTGCCGCATCCGTCACACCCGTCACACCTGCCGCATCCGTCGTCGATCTGCCCGACCGGCTGCTCGACACGCCGCTCGACCGGATCGGACCGGTCGACGCCCGCGCCCTGTCGAAGCAGCTCTTCGCCCGGCTCTCCGAGCTGGAGGAGGGCACCCACGACTACGCGTACGTCCGCAACACCCTCGTCGAACTCAACCTCGCCCTGGTCAGGTTCGCCGCCGCCCGGTTCGGCACCCGCAGCGAACCGATGGAGGACATCGTCCAGGTCGGCACCATCGGCCTCATCAAGGCGATCGACCGCTTCGAACTGACCCGCGGCGTCGAGTTCCCGACCTTCGCGATGCCGACGATCATCGGCGAGATCAAGCGCTTCTTCCGCGACACCTCGTGGTCCGTGCACGTGCCCCGCAGACTCCAGGAGCTCCGGCTCGACCTCGCCAGGGCGGGTGACGCGCTCGCACAGCGGCTCGACCGCGCGCCGACCGTCGCCGAGCTCGCCGAGGAGCTCGGCATCCGCCCGGAGGAGGTCGTCGAGGGCATGGCCGCGAGCAACGCCTACACCGCGACCTCGCTCGACGCGCAGCCCGACGACGAGGACGGCGCGGGCGGCGAGGCCGCGCTCGCCGACCGGCTCGGCTACGAGGACCACGGGCTCGCCGGGATCGAGTACATCGCCTCCCTCAAGCCGATGATCGCCTCGCTCCCGGCCCGCGAGCGGCAGATCCTCTCCCTGCGCTTCGTCTCCGGCCTCACCCAGTCGGAGATCGGCGCGGAACTCGGCATCTCGCAGATGCACGTGTCCCGGCTCCTCGCCCGCACCCTCGGTCGGCTGCGGCGGGGGCTGACGCTGGAGGAGTGACCTCGCCGAGATGGCCGCGTCACGGGCCCGTCCACGGTCGGCCGACCGTGGACGGGCCCTTTCGCGAGACCGCCGCCGGCGGGCGGCGGAGGCACCGGTCCTGGCGCTGTCCGCCTGACCTACCAGCCGATCTGTACGCCCCCGATGAGCTCGCCGTCGATGCGGGCGGCGAGCTTCCGCGCGCGGGGAAGGTCGCCGGGCCTGTCGACGTGCACGAAGACGGTGTGGTGCGGGGTCCAGCCGTCGATCTGGGCCCTGTCCCCGTGCAGGACGAGCTGGACGCCGTCGTACGTGTCGGAGCCGAGGCGATCCGTCTCGGGGTCGTCCGGCCACCGCCCCCGCCACCAGATGTCGGCGACCCCCTCGCCGAGGGCCCGGACGAAATCCGGCCCGACGGTGGCGGCGGGCACCTCGGCGGAGAGGAACAGCGGCAGTTCGGCGCGGACCTCGGCGTCCCCGGCCGTCCCGAGATCGAGCTCGCAGAAGAGGTACTCCCCCGTCGCCGGGTCCTGTACGGCCCCCACGTGGTCGACGGCCGCGCCCGGAAGCAGCCGCCCGACCCGCCGCGCCTCCTCGACGGTACGGACCTCGGCGTCGACGTACACCTCCTCGTCGACGCGCTCGAGCAGCCCGACGAGCCGCCACGCCCGCGCGTACGCCTCGTCGGCGTCGATGGTCGTGAAGACGGCGTGCGCCCGCGAGTGCCCCATGAGCCCCAACCTCGCACGGATCCCGGCCCCCGCGTAATCCATTGGCTGCCGCACCGTCGCCGTCGATACCGTCGGGCCCCAACAGCCATCCCGCACGGAGACAGAGAGCGAAGCCATGTCCGCGCAGCGACCGACGACCACCTTGTGGCGCCCCACCGGCCCCGTCGAGCTGGAGCTCGTACGGGAGTCGGGCCGGCGGGCCTGGCCGCCGCGGCTCCCGGAGCAGCCGATCTTCTACCCGGTGCTCAACGAGGAGTACGCGGTGAGGATCGCGCGCGACTGGAACGTGAAGCACAGCGGCGTCGGCTACGTGACCCGCTTCGAGGTCGACTCGGAGTTCCTCCGCCGGTATCCGGTCCAGCAGGCGGGCGGGCGGACGATTCTGGAGTTGTGGGTTCCCGCCGAGGAGTTGGACGAGTTCAACGCGCACATCGTCGGTGAGATCGAGGTCGTCCACGAGTTCCGCTGACAGCCCTCAGGCCGTGAACGACGCCTTGTAGGCGAGGCGGGTGCCCCGGGTCCGTCCACGCGGCGTGGGTCGCCGCGAAGCGGGCCGGCTCCGGGGCGCCCCCGTGAACCGCCCGGAGGTGGGCGGCCAGGCGGGGCGGTGCATCGAGGGTGCGGAGGAGGTCCGCCACCGCCTGGGGGAGCGGGTGGAGTGGCGGGTCCGCCGGGGCGCGCAGCGCTCGGGACGGTTCGTCGTCCGACGGTCGCATCGGGTCGGGCTACGGGGCGCTCCGTGCTCAGACCGCCCGCACGCCCTTCCGCCAGACCTCCGCGATCATCGGGACGCCCGGGCGGTAGGCCAGGTGGACGTGGGAGGGGGCGTCGAGGATCGTCAGGTCCGCCCGCGCGCCGACGCTCAGGTGGCCGACGTCGGTGCGACGCAGGGCCGCGGCGCCGCCGGCGGTGGCCGACCAGAGGGCCTCGTCGGGGGTCATCAGCATGTCGCGGACGGCGAGGGCGATGCAGAAGGGCATCGAGGAGGTGAAGGAGGAGCCCGGGTTGCAGTCCGTGGAGAGGGCGACCGTGACGCCCACGTCGATCAGGCGGCGGGCGTCCGGCCATTCGGCCCGGGTGGAGAACTCGGCGCCGGGGAGCAGCGTCGCGACCGTGTTGCCCTGGGCCAGCGCGTCGATGTCGGCGTCGGTGAGGTGGGTGCAGTGGTCGGCGCTCGCCGCGTCCAGCTCGACCGCCAGCTGGACGCCGGGGCCGTACGTGAGCTGGTTGGCGTGCACCCGGGCCTGCAGGCCCTTCGCCATGCCGGCCTTGAGGATCGCGCGGGCCTGGTCGCCGTCGAACGCGCCCTTCTCGCAGAACACGTCCACCCAACGGGCGTACGGCGCACAGGCGTCCAGCATCTCGCCCGTCACCAGCTTCACGTACGCGGCCGGGTCGTCCGCGTAGTCGGGGGAGACGATGTGCGCGCCGAGGTACGTCACCTCGTCCGTGTGCTCTGCGGCGATGCGCAGCGCGCGGGCCTCGTCCTCGACGGTCAGGCCGTAGCCGGACTTCGTCTCGAAGGTCGTGGTGCCCTGGCGGAGGGCCTCCCACATGTACTTGGCCACGTTCGCCGAGAGCTCCGCGTCCGTGGCGGCCCGCGTCGCCGCGACCGTCGTGCGGATGCCGCCCGCCTTGTAGGGCTGGCCGGACATGCGGGCGTTGAACTCCGCCGTGCGGTCGCCCGCGAAGACGAGGTGCGAGTGGGAGTCGACGAAGCCGGGGATCACGGCGCGGCCGGCCGCGTCCACGGCCTGGTCGGCCGCCGGGGCCGCCGCCGCCGGGCCCACCCAGGAGACCTTTTCGTCCTCCAGGACGAGGGCCGCGTTCCGGACCAGGCCGAGGGGGCCCTCGCCGACCGCGGGGTCGTTCGTTACCAGGCTGCCGATGTTCGTGATCAGCGTCGTCGTCATGTTGCTCTCCGGTGGGGGCGGGCGGTTCGGGTGCGGGCCGGTGGGCCGGTGGTGCCCACCCGTTCCGCCCCGCGGAACGCATGCCCACCACCGGCCGGCGCGCCTAGTTCCTGAGCGTGGCGATCGCCGAGGCCAGGGCCTCGCCCACGTTCGGTACGGCGACGTGCGTGCCGTCCTGGACGATGCTCCGGCCGCCCACCACCACGTGGTGCACGTCCGCCGCCGTCGCCGCGAAGACCGCCGTCTCGGCCGCGAGGCGCGGGACCGGGCCCGCCGTGCGGACCGAGTCGAGGGTGATCGTCGTGAAGTCGGCCAGGGCGCCCTGCTCCAGGGTGCCCGCGTCGGCCCAGCCGAGGGCCGCGTGGCCGTCGGCGGTGGCGGCGCGGAGCAGCGCCGCGGCCGTCCAGTGGCCGCGGGTGCGGGTGCGCAGGCGCTCGTTCAGCTCCATGGCCCGCGCCTCCTCCAGGAGGTCGATGACGGCGTGGCTGTCGCTGCCCAGGGAGAGCGGCGAGCCGGCGCGCTGGAGGGCCACGGCCGGGCCGATGCCGTCCGCGAGGTCCCGTTCGGTCGTCGGGCACATGCACGTGCCGGTGGCGGACCCGCCGAGGAGCGCGATGTCCTCGTCCGTCATGTGGGTGTTGTGGACGCCCGTCGTGCGCGCGCCGAGGACGCCGTGCTCCGCCAGGAGCTGCGTGGGCGTCATGCCGTGGGCCGCGAGGCAGGCCTCGTTCTCCGCGGTCTGCTCCGAGAGGTGGACGTGCAGGGGGGCCTGGCGGGCCTCCGCCCACTGGGCGACCGTCGACAGCTGGTCCGCCGGGACCGCCCGTACGGAGTGGATCGCGGCGCCGATGCGTACGCCGTCCCGGTCCTTCAACGCGCTCACCCGCTCGGCCCACTTCTCCGCCGTGCCGTCCGTGAAGCGGAGCTGGTGCTGCTCGGGGGCGGCGCCGAAGCCGGAGGAGAGGTAGGCGGTGTCGAGGAGGGTGATGCGGATGCCCGCCTCGGCGGCCGCCGCGATCAGGGCCTCGCCCATGGCGTTGGGGTCGGCGTACGGGCTGCCGCCGGGCGCGTGGTGCAGGTAGTGGAACTCGCCGACGGAGGTGACGCCCGCGAGCGCCATCTCCGCGTACACCGCGCGGGCGAGCGCGAAGTAGCTGTCGGGGGTGAGGCGCTGGGCGACGGCGTACATGACCTCGCGCCAGGTCCAGAACGTGCCGGAGCCGACCTGGACCGTGCCGCGCAGGGCGCGGTGGAAGGCGTGCGAGTGGGCGTTGGCCAGGCCGGGGACGGTGAGGCCGCGGAGGATCACGGCGCCCGGGGGCGGGACCTCCACCCCCGTGCGCACGGCTCCGATGCGGCCGTCGGAAGTACCCGCGGCGGAGCCGCTGGTGGACACGGTCAGGGCCACGCCCGGCTCGACGTTCGTATCGAGCCAGGCGTGCTCCAGCCAGTACGTCGTCAGCGGCACGCCAGCTCCTCCAGTACGTCGGCGAGTGCGAGGACTCCGGCCACGCAGTCGTCCTCGGCCGCGTCCTCGGCCGGGGAGTGCGAGACGCCGGTGGGGTTCCGTACGAACAGCATGGCGGTCGGGATCGATTCGGACAGGATGCCCGCGTCGTGTCCCGCGCCGGTGCCGAGGACCGGCACCTTGCCCGTGGTGCCCAGGATCCGGGAGAGCTCGTCGCGCAGGGCGTGCGAGAAGTCCACGATCGGGGTGAAGGACTCCCGGACGACGTTGAGGTCGATGCCGTGGCGTTCGGCGTAGGCGCGGGCCTCCGCCTCGATGCCCGTGACGACCTTGTCGAGGGCGCCCTGGTCGGCGGCGCGGGCGTCGAGCCAGCCGCGGACCATCGACGGGATGGCGTTGACGCCGTTCGGCTCGACGGCGATCTTGCCGAAGGTGGCGACGGCGCCCGCGAGTTCGGCCTCGCGGCGGGCGGCGAGGACGGTCTCGGCGTACGTGAGCATCGGGTCGCGGCGGTCGACCAGGCGGGTGGTGCCCGCGTGGTTGGCCTCGCCGGCGAAGTCGTACCGCCAGCGGCCGTGCGGCCAGATGGAGGAGGCGATGCCGACGGGGTCGCCGGAGAGGTCCAGGGCACGGCCCTGCTCGACGTGGAGCTCGACGAAGGCGCCGATGCGGGCGAGCCGCTCGGGGTCCGCGCCGATCGTCGACGGGTCGTACCCGGCGGCCTCCATGGCCTGCGGGAGGCTGATGCCGTCGGCGTCGCGGAGCTCGTACGCCTGCTCCTTCGTCAGCCGTCCCGAGGTGAGGCGGGAGCCGACGCAGGCGAGGCCGAAGCGGGCTCCCTCCTCGTCGCCGAAGTTGACGATGGCGAGGGGCCGCCTGAACGAGACGCCGCGGGCGCGGAGTTCGTCGAGGGCGGCGAAGGCGGAGACGACGCCGAGGGGGCCGTCGAAGGCGCCGCCGTCGGGGACGGAGTCCAGGTGGGAGCCGGTGACGACGGCGTCGCCGGCCGTCGGGTCGCCGAGCCAGGCCCACTGGTTGCCGTTGCGGTCGGTCTCGACGTCCAGGCGGCGGGCCTCGGCCTGCATCCGGAACCAGAGCCGGCAGTCGGCGTCGGCCTCGGTCCAGGCGTAGCGGCGGTAACCGCCGGAGGCCGCGTTGCGGCCGATGGGGGCGAGGCTGCGCCACATCGCGTGGAACGAGGGGGAGTTCCCCCGCCCCGCCGAGGCGGCCCGGGCGGAGCCGCGGGGCGCCTCGGCGGGGTCGTGGGACGGGGTCACGCGGAGTCACCCTCACGCATCGGGACGCGGACGCCGCGCTCGTCGGCGACGCGCTCGGCGATGTCGTAGCCGGCGTCGACGTGGCGGATGACGCCCATGCCGGGGTCGTTGGTGAGCACGCGGCGGATCTTCTCGCCGGCGAGCTTGGTGCCGTCGGCCACGGAGACCTGGCCGGCGTGGATGGAGCGGCCCATGCCGACGCCGCCGCCGTGGTGGATGGAGACCCAGGAGGCGCCGGAGGCGACGTTGACCATGGCGTTCAGCAGCGGCCAGTCGGCGATCGCGTCGGAGCCGTCGAGCATGGCCTCCGTCTCGCGGTACGGGGAGGCCACGGAGCCGCAGTCCAGGTGGTCGCGGCCGATGGCGAGCGGGGCGGCGAGGGTGCCGTCGGCGACCATGTCGTTGAACATGGAGCCGGCCTTGTCGCGCTCGCCCTGGCCGAGCCAGCAGATGCGGGCGGGCAGGCCCTGGAAGTGGACGCGCTCGCCGGCCATCTTGATCCAGCGGTGCAGGGACTCGTTCTCCGGGAAGAGGTCGAGGATCGCCTTGTCCGTCTTGTGGATGTCCGAGGCCTCGCCGGAGAGGGCGGCCCAGCGGAACGGGCCCTTGCCCTCGCAGAACAGCGGGCGGATGTAGGCGGGGACGAAGCCGGGGAAGGCGAAGGCGCGGTCGTAGCCGGCCAGCTGGGCCTCGCCGCGGATCGAGTTGCCGTAGTCGAAGACCTCGGCGCCCGCGTCCATGAAGCCGACCATGGCCTCGACGTGCTTGGCCATCGACTCGCGGGAGCGCTGCGTGAAGCCGGCCGGGTCCTTGGCGGCCGCGTCGGCCATGTCCTCGAAGGCGACGCCGATCGGGAGGTACGACAGCGGGTCGTGGGCCGAGGTCTGGTCGGTCACGATGTCGATCGGGGCGCCCTCGGCGAGCATCTGCGGGAGCAGCTCGGCGGCGTTGCCGAGGAGGCCGATGGAGAGCGGGCGGCGGGCGTCGCGGGCCTCGACGGCCAGCTGGAGGGCGTGGGCCAGGTTGTCGGCCTTGACGTCCAGGTAGCGGTGCTCGATGCGGCGCTCGATGGCGCGCGGGTCGACGTCGATGCAGATCGCGACGCCGTCGTTCATCGTCACGGCCAGCGGCTGGGCGCCGCCCATGCCGCCGAGGCCGGCGGTGAGGGTGATGGTGCCGGCCAGGGTGCCGCCGAACTTCTTCGCGGCGACGGCGGCGAAGGTCTCGTACGTGCCCTGGAGGATGCCCTGGGTGCCGATGTAGATCCAGGAGCCGGCCGTCATCTGGCCGTACATGGTGAGGCCGAGCTGCTCCAGGCGGCGGAACTCCTCCCAGTTGGCCCAGTCGCCGACCAGGTTGGAGTTGGCGAGGAGGACGCGCGGGGCCCACTCGTGGGTCTGCATGACGCCGACGGGGCGGCCGGACTGGACCAGCATGGTCTCGTCCTGCTTGAGGGTGCGCAGGGTGCGGACCATGGCGTCGAAGGAGCGCCAGTCGCGGGCGGCCTTGCCGGTGCCGCCGTAGACGACGAGCTTGTCGGGGTGCTCGGCGACCTCGGGGTCGAGGTTGTTCTGGAGCATCCGGAGGGCGGCTTCCTGCTGCCATCCCAGGGCGCTCAGTTCCGTACCGCGGGCGGCTCGCACGGGGCGGGGTCCTGACATGGGGGTGCCTCCTCGAATGTCGTTCAGATATTCACATCTTGGCTGGCTGAATAGTCTTAGTCAACAGGGCGTACCGGCCACGCCGGGGACGAGGCATGGACGAGACTGGGCCGCATGGCCTCCTCCCGTCGCGATCTCGCCGTCCGAGCCACCGTCGATCAAGGACTCCTCACCCCCGCCGAACCGGTCGTCGCCCTCCTCGACACCGCCGGCATCCGCGCCTCCGCCACCGCCCTGACCAGCGCGTTCGCCGCCGTCACCGACGCACACGTGCTGCACGCCTTCGCCGTGAAGGCCACCCCGCTCGTCCCCGTCCTGCGCCTCCTCCACGAGGCCGGGCTCGGGGTCGAGGTCGCCAGCCCCGGCGAGCTGGCCCTCGCCCGCGCCGCCGGCGTCCCGCCCGCCCACACCGTGCTCGACTCCCCCGCCAAGACCCCGGCCGAGCTCCGCCAGGCCCTCGCGCTCGGGATCGCCGTCAACGCCGACAACCTCCAGGAGCTGGCCCGCCTCGACGCGCTCGTCGCCTCCGCCCCCACCTCCTCACCGCTCGGCCTCCGGGTGAACCCGCAGGTCGGAGCCGGTTCCATCAGCGCGCTGTCGACCGCGACCGCCACCTCCAAGTTCGGCGTGACGCTCCGCGACGAGGGCGCCCGCAAGGCCGTCGTCGCGGCCTACCTGGAGCGGCCCTGGCTGACCCGGCTGCACACCCACACCGGCTCCCAGGGCATCCCGCTCGCCCTCATGGCCGAGGGGGTCGGGGAGGCGTACGCGCTCGCCGAGGAGATCAACCGGACCGCCGGCCGGCAGCAGATCGACACCCTCGACATCGGCGGCGGCCTGCCGGTGAACTTCGCCTCCGACGAGGAGACCCCGACGTACGCCGAGTACGCCCGGCTGCTCGCCGACACCGTCCCCGGCCTCTTCGACGGCCGCTACCGGCTCGTCACCGAGTTCGGGCGCTCCCTGCTCGCCAAGCACGGCACGATCCTCGCCCGGGTGGAGTACACGAAGACCTCCGGCGGCCGCCCGATCGCCGTCACCCACGCGGGCGTGCAGCTGGCCACCCGTACGGTCTACGCCCCCGAGTCCTGGCCGCTGCGGATCCTCGCGTACGACTCCGAGGGGCGCCCCCGCACCGGGGACGCCACCGTCCAGGACGTGGCGGGCCCCGCCTGCTTCGCCGGGGACCTCCTCGCCCGGGGCCACGCGCTGCCGCTGCTCCACCCGGGGGACGTCGTGGCGGTCCCGGACACCGGCGCGTACTACTTCGCCCACCACTACGCGTACAACAGCCTGCCCCGGCCCGCGATCCACGGCTTCACCGTCGACGGCGACGGGGCGGTGACGTTCACGACCGTGCGGAAGGCCCAGACGCTCGACGAGATCGTCGCCGAGGCGGGCGGGGCACGGGCGGACGCGCTGGTCCGGTAGCGCTTCGGGAGCGGCCCGGTTTCGATGAGGTCATGACTGGAACGGGTACGGGCACCACCTCCGTCGTCGTCGAGCGCCGGGTCGCCGCCTCCCCCGGGCGGGTCTGGGAGTCGATCACCGACCTGCGGGACATGCCCCGCGTGCTCTCCGGCGTCGACCGGGTGGAGGTCCTCACCGAGGGCGTCTTCGACGTGGGCACGCGCTGGCGCGAGACCCGGCGGATGCTGGGCAAGGAGGCCACGGAGGAGATGACCGTGACCGAGTGCGAGCCGCCCGACCGGTACGTCACGGTCGCCGACTCGCACGGCATGCACTACGTCTCCGAGCTCACCCTGACGCCCGACGGCGCCGGGTCCACCACCCTGCGGATGGCCTTCTCCGCCCGGCCCGCCGGCGGCCGCACCCCGGGGCTCACCGGCCGGCTGCTCGCCCGCTTCGGGGCGAAGGCGGTCGCGAAGGCGCTCGCGAAGGACCTGTCCGACATCGCGCACGCGGTGGAGTCGCACGGCTGATCCCCCGATTGAAGATCTCTTTGGATCAATTCGCTTCAGACAGCGGCATGTTCCGATGGAAAATGCCAGAACGCCTCCCCGGGGCACGAACGTTCAGTAGCGTCACCGTCACTGCCGTACGTTCGCACGCCGCATCGGGAGGGGAACCCGCGTGCCCGGAATCGACGAGTGCCTCCTGGAGGCCATGGCCCTGCCCGGGGCGCGGGGCGCCTCCCTGGTCGACTGGACCAGCGGGCTCGCGCTCGGGACGGCGGGCGACTCACCGGTCGGCGACCACGAGACGACGGCCGCCGAGACCGCCGAACTCGCCCGCTCGGCGGCCGAGTTCGAATCCTTCACGACGGGAGGGGAGCAGGAGGGCCCGCCCGTCGAGGACCTGATCGTCACCACCCGCGCCGGCTACCACGTCCTCCGCTTCGTCGAGACCTCCTTCGACAGCAGTGTCTTCCTCCACCTCTGGCTCGACCGCGACTCCGGCAACCTCGCCCTCGCCCGCCTCCGGCTCCGCGACCTCGCGGACAGGCTGGTCCTGGGATGAGCGTCTCCCCGATGCTGGTGAGGCTCGCCGCCGAGAAGGCCACCGGCGCCCTGCTCCGCGACCACGGCACGCTCTACCTCGTCGACGGCCGGGTCGTGCACGCCGAGTCCCCCGTCGCCCCCGGCGTCGACGTCCTCCTCACCACCGGCGGCCGGCTGCCCCGCGAGGGCTGGGACGAGGCCGTCGACCGGGCCGGGGCGCACCGCGCGGTCGGCCGCTTCCTCGTCGACAGCGGCCGGCTGCACGACGGCGAGCTGGAGATCTGCCACCTCGGTGCCGTCTTCGACGCGGCCTTCTTCGCCCTCTCCCCCACCAGCGGGCCGACCCGCTTCCGGTACGGGGTGGGGCACTGGTTCGGGACCGTGCGACCGGTCTCCGCCGAGGCCGTCGAGCGCGAGACCGTGCGCCGCCGCGAACTCCTCGACGCCGTCTGGCCGTACGCCTCCGTCGACACCGCCCCGGTCGTGCCGCGCCCCACCGCCCCCGGCCAGGCCGTGGGGGCCCGCCGGCGCGCGCTGCTCGCCGCCGCCGACGGGCCCCCACGGCCTGGCCCGGGGCGGTGGGGCTCGGCACGACCGGGGCGGTGTCGACGGAGGCGTACGGCCAGACGGCGTCGAGGAGTTCGCGGCGGCGCCCGGTCCCGCGCTCGACGGCCTCGGCCGAGACCGGTCGCAC
>NZ_MWIG01000257.1:0-12463 GCF_002156145.1 Streptomyces sp. NRRL B-24572
CCCCGACGACTGCGACGGCCACGTGGGTGCCGTGGCCGGCATCGTCGGGGCCAAGGGCCAGGTCACCGGCGTCGCACCCGACGTCACCTTCCGCGCCTACAAGGTCTTCGGATGCCAGGGCGAGACGACCGCCGACATCGTCCTGCAGTCGCTGGAACGGGCCTACGCCGACCGGGTCGACGTGGTCAACATCTCCATCGGCTTCGACTACGCCTGGCCGCAGAACCCCGTCGCCCAGGGCGCGGACCGACTCGTCCGCAGGGGCGTCCCGGTCGTCGCGTCCATCGGGAACAACGGCACGAACGGCCTCTACTCCGCCGGCGCCCCCGGCGTCGGCAACCAGGTCATCGGCGTCGCCTCCTTCGACAACACGCACACCAACCTGCCGTACTTCACCATCACCCCGGACGGCACCAAGATCGGATACGACCCCCTCCAGGGCGCACCGCCGCCGCCCACCGGCGGCAGCTTCCCCATGGCCCGGACCGGCACGCCCACCACGGCCGACGACGCCTGCGCCGCCCTACCGGCCGGCAGCCTCACCGGCAAGGTCGCCCTCGTCCGACGCGGCACCTGCCCCTTCCACACCAAGGCACTCAACGCCGAGCTCGCCGGAGCGACCGGCGTCGTGATCTACAACAACAGGCCGGGACGATTCTCCGGCAGCACCCCCGGCGAACCCGCCCTGACCATCCCCGTCGTCGCCGTCTCGGACACCGAGGGCGCCCTGATCGACGGCCGGCTGGCCGCCGGACCGGTCACCATGACCTGGACCGCGGACAGGGCCTCGTTCCCGAACGCCACCGCCAACCAGATCTCGGACTTCAGCTCGTACGGGCCGACCCCCGACCTCGTGCTCAAGCCCGACCTCGGAGCCCCCGGCGGCTTCATCCGCTCCACCTACCCCGTCGAAAAGGGCAGCTACGCCACGCTCAGCGGCACCTCCATGTCGTCCCCGCACGTCGCCGGCGGCGTCGCCCTGCTGCTGCAGGCCAAACCCGGCACGTCCCCCGGGACCGTGCGCACCCTCCTGCAGAACACCGCCGACCCGAAGGCACAGGCCGGCGCCGCCGGCGCCCTGGACAACGTGCACCGCCAGGGCGGCGGCATGCTCGACATCCCCGGCGCGGTCCTCGCGAAGGCACGGATCGAACCCAGCAAGCTCTCGCTCGGCGAGAGCCAGACGGGACCCGCCACCCGGACCCTCACGGTCCGCAACCAGACCAACGCGGCGCGGACCTACCAGCTCACCCACGCGCCCGCACGCGCCACCGGACCGAACACCCACCAGGTCACCCAGCACGACGCCGCGGCCGGCGTCGCCTTCACCTCCGGCGGGAACCCCGTCACCCAGGTGACCGTCCCGCCCGGCGGCAGCGCCACCGTCACCGCCACGATCACGGCGCCCGCCTCGCTCGCGGACCGCGGCCTCTACGGCGGCTACCTGACCTTCACCGACACCCAGGACCCCGGCCAGGTCTTCCGCGTCCCCTACACCGGCTTCAAGGGCGACTACCAGTCGATCCCGGTCCTGACCCCGACGACCCGCGGCCTCCCCCAGCTCGCGCGACTGGCCGGGGCGGACTTCCAGAAGGTGCCGCCGGCCTCCGCGACCTTCTCGATGGCCGGCGAGCAGAACATCCCGTACGTGCTCGCCCACCTCGACCACCCGGCGCGCCAACTGCGCATCGACGTCTTCCAGGCCGACAACGGCCGCAACTGGGGCAGGGCGGTCGACCTGCAGTACCTCGCGCGCGACGCCACGCAGGACGCCTTCTACTACTTCCCCTTCAACGGTGAGACGAGGAGGGGCAACACGCCGATCACCGTGCCCAACGGGCAGTACGTCCTGCGGCTGACCGTACTGAAGGCGCTCGGCACCGCCCCGGCCGACACCGAGACCTTCACGTCGCCGGTCTTCACCATCGCCCGGTAGACGGTCCGCAGAAACCGGAAGGGCCGCCTCCCACGGGAAGCGGCCCTTCTCTCGGCTCTACGCCTACGGCTCAGTGCTCCTCGAAGAGGCTCGTCACCGAACCGTCCTCGAACACCTCACGCACCGCGCGCGCGATCGTCGGCGCGATCGACAGCACCGTGATCTTGTCGAGCTCAAGCGCACCCGGCACCGGCAGCGTGTCCGTGAACACGAACTCGCTCACCTTGGAGTTCTTCAGCCGGTCCGCGGCCGGACCCGACAGGATGCCGTGCGTGGCCGTCACGATGACGTCCTCGGCACCGTGCGCGAACAGCGCGTCGGCGGCGGCGCAGATCGTGCCACCCGTGTCGACCATGTCGTCCACCAGGACGCACACACGGCCCTTCACGTCACCGACGACCTCGTGCACCGTCACCTGGTTCGCGACGTCCTTGTCACGACGCTTGTGCACGATCGCGAGCGGAGCGTCCAGACGGTCGCACCAACGGTCGGCGACCCGCACACGACCCGCGTCCGGAGACACGATCGTCAGCTTCTCGCGGTCGACCTTCGCACCCACGTAGTCCGCCAGGACCGGAAGGGCCGACAGGTGGTCCACCGGACCGTCGAAGAAGCCCTGGATCTGGTCCGTGTGCAGGTCCACGGTCAGAATGCGGTCCGCACCCGCCGTCTTCAGCAGGTCCGCCACCAGACGCGCCGAGATCGGCTCACGACCACGGTGCTTCTTGTCCTGACGGGCATAGCCGTACGACGGAATGATCACGGTGATGCTCCGGGCGGAAGCCCGCTTCAGAGCATCGATCATGATCAGCTGCTCCATGATCCACTTGTTGATCGGAGCCGTGTGGCTCTGGATCAGGAAGCAGTCCGCGCCACGCGCCGACTCCTGGAAGCGGACGTAGATCTCACCGTTGGCGAAGTCGAACGCCTTGGTCGGAACGAGACCGACACCCAGCTGGTGCGCGACCTCCTCGGCCAGCTCGGGGTGGGCGCGGCCGGAGAAGAGCATCAGCTTCTTCTCGCCGGTCGTCTTGATCCCGGTCACAGCACTGTCTCCTCAGACGTGTTCTCTGGCCGCGACCCTCGCGCTCCCGTGCGCGCGTGCGAACCAGCCGAATTTGTGTGCACGTATCACGGTACGCCGAGTTCGACGTACCCGTTTCCGGTCAGCTTTCGCCGGCGGACTCCTCAGAGGCGACCTGAGCGGCCTGCGCGGCAGCACTGCCGGGCCGCTTCCGGGCCACCCAACCCTCGATATTCCGCTGCTGGCCCCGGGCCACGGCGAGCGAACCGGCCGGCACGTCCTTCGTGATCACGGACCCCGCGGCGGTGTAGGCCCCGTCCCCGATGGTGATGGGAGCCACAAACATGTTGTCCGAACCCGTACGGCAATGAGAGCCGATCGTGGTGTGGTGCTTCGCCTCGCCGTCGTAGTTCACGAACACGCTCGCGGCGCCGATGTTCGTGTACTCGCCGATCGTCGCGTCACCCACGTACGACAGATGGGGGACCTTCGTGCCCTCACCGATCGTCGCGTTCTTCATCTCGACGTACGTACCGGCCTTCGACTTCTTCCCGAGGTTCGTCCCGGGGCGGAGGTACGCGAACGGCCCCACGGACGCGCTCTCACCGATCACGGCGGAGAAGGCCACGGTGTTGTCCACCCGCGCGCCCTTGCCGACGCTGACGTCCGTCAGGCGCGTGTTCGGACCGACCACGGCGTCCTCGGCGACGTGCGTCGCACCGTACAGCTGCGTACCCGGCAGGATCACCGCGTCGGCCTCGAAGGTCACGGTCACGTCCACGAAGACGGAAGCGGGGTCCACGACCGTCACGCCCGCCATCATGGCCCGCTCGAGCAGCCGCTGGTTCAGCAGGGCGCGCGCCTCGGAGAGCTGCACCCGGTTGTTGATGCCCAGGATCTCGCGGTGGTCACCGGCGAGCGACGCCCCGACCCGGTGACCCGCCTCGCGAAGAATCGACAGCACGTCGGTGAGGTACTCCTCGCCCTGGCTGTTGTCCGTCCGCACCTGGCCCAGAGCCTGGGCGAGCAGCTTCCCGTCGAACGCGAACACACCGGAGTTGATCTCCCGGATCGCGAGCTGCGCGGCGGAGGCGTCCTTGTGCTCGACGATCTCGGTGACGGCACCGTCCGCGTCCCGCACGATCCGCCCGTACCCGGTGGAATCCGGAACCTCGGCGGTCAGCACGGTCACGGCGTTGCGGTCGGCGGCGTGCGTGTCGGCCAGCGCCTTCAGCGTCTCCCCGGACAGCAGCGGAGTGTCACCGCAGACGACCACGATGGTCCCCTCGGGCGTCTCGACGAGCTCCTCCAGCGCCATCCGCACCGCATGCCCGGTGCCGTTCTGCTGCTCCTGGACGGCGGTCCGGGTCCCGGCGTAGTACGCGTCGAGGTGCTCCTTCACGAGCTCCCGGGCGTGCCCGACGACGACGACGAGGTGCTCGGGCTCCAGCTCCCGGGCGGCGGACACGACGTGCCCGACGAGCGAACGCCCGGCGATCTCGTGCAGGACCTTGGGGGTCTTCGACTTCATGCGGGTGCCCTCACCCGCTGCGAGGACGACGACGGCTGCCGGGCGGTTGGCGCTCACGGGAATGCCCTTCGGCTTTGGGTGGTGGACGCACGAAGGATACCGGGGGGCAAGGGGGCGGACATGAGTGCGGGTCCTGACCTGGACGGTCAGGACCCGAACCGAGCTCTTGTGTGCTGTGGCTCCCGGAGAAGGATTCGAACCCTCATTCAATGGACCAAAACCATTTGTCCTGCCCTTAGACGATCCGGGATAGTTCGCCCGTTATGTCCGATTCCCTGACTGGGGGATCGGGACGGCCCCTACTATGCCGTACCAGGCCCCCTCGATGCGACGGTACAGATCGGCGCTGCCGAGGATCCGGATTGCCAGGCAGCCGTGGTAGTCATCGTTCACGTTCTTGCGGTTGGTTCGCGGGTTGTGGCGCTTGAGGGTCGTCTTGCCGAATGTCGAGGAGTCGACGCCGACGAGATCACCCCAGTACTGCTCGGCTCCGGCTACGTCGGCGGTCTCGTGGATCATCACGTAGTACCTCCGCCGCTCGGGCTCAACGCCGAGGAGGTCGAGCCAAGCGCTGAAGACCCGGATCATCCCCGGATCGCTGTTCACAAACGTCACGCGTTCGCGGCGGGCGTGCGGCTTGTCCTTCGTGCCCTCCGCCCAGTAGAGCCCGACGCCCAGCAGGAAGAGTTCGCGTTCCGACATCGCGCCGATCTCCTCGGATGCGGCGCGTTTGATGGCTTGCCGTTCCTCGTCGCGTCGGCGCAGGGTTGCCTCCCAGCCGCGCCTGGCGATCTCCGACGCCTCCTCCCGGGTCCGTTTCCGTTCCGGCTTCGGGAGGTCCCGTACCCACAGCGAGATCGAGCTCTTCGAGCAGCCCAGCTCGACCTGGATCTGGTCGTAGGTCATGCCCTGGAGGCGGAGCTCCCTGGCCCGGTCGCGGAGGTCGTCCTTCGCGTTCGGGCGCTTCGTCCATTCCGGCGGGGGTTCGCCTTCGAGCAGGCGGTTGAGGATGTCGTTGTTGTCGACGTGGAGGCGGTCTCGGATCTGGCGCCGGCTGAGGCCCTCGCGACGGAGGGCGACCGCCTGCTGGCGCAGGCTTTCGAAGTCCGCGTACTTGCTGGTGGCGGCTGTCATACGAACACCATCGTCCGGAATGCGGACATCCGGATCGAAAATGCGGTCGATTCAACAGTTCGAGGGACTGGTGTCCACGGCGTTGACGGTCGGCCTCGCCCGTAGGGTGGTGGGTATGACCACAACGGGGGCAGACCGGGACGCCGAGGGCGTCGGGACTTGGTGGTGGTGGGGGAGACGGCGCAGCGCCGTGCTCGACGTCGGGCTCGCGCTGGTGTCCGCGCTGGAGTGTGCCGTCGAGGGCGTCGGGTTCGCCGACAAGGCTTCGCTGCCCGTGCCCGTGGGGGTGCTGTTCGGGCTGGTCGTCGGGTCCGTGCTGCTCGTGCGGCGGCGGTGGCCGATCGTCGTCGTGCTCGTGTCGATCGCCGTGGCGCCGGCCGAGATGGGCTTCTTCATGGGGATCGTCGGGCTGTACTCGCTCGCCGCCTCCGAGGTGCCCCGGCGGATCACGGCCGCCCTCGCCGGGATGTCGACGCTCGCCGTGTTCGTCGTGACCGTGGTGCGGATGCGGCAGGACGTCGCCCAGGTCGACCAGGGGTCGCCGACCATCGATCCGAGCGGTTGGTACGTGCCGAGCGTCGCGCTCTTCATGACGCTCGGGCTCAACGCGCCGCCGGTTCTCTTCGGGCTTTACACAGGGGCCCGGCGCCGGCTCATGGAGAGCCTGCGCGAGCGGGCGGACTCGCTGGAGCAGGAGCTGTCGCTGCTCGCGGACCGGGCCGAGCAGCGGGCGCAGTGGGCGCGGCAGGAGGAGCGGACGCGGATCGCGCGGGAGATGCACGACGTCGTCGCGCACCGGGTGTCGTTGATGGTGGTGCACGCGGCGGCGTTGCAGGCGGTCGCGTTGAAGGATCCGCAGAAGGCCGTGAGGAATGCGGCCTTGGTCGGGGACATGGGGCGGCAGGCGCTGACCGAGTTGCGGGAGATGTTGGGGGTGCTCCGGGAGGAGGCCGTTCCCGCCGTTCCTGCCGCCGTGCCCTTGGCCGCCGTGGGGCGGGCCGCTGCTGCCGCCGCCGAGGCCGCCGCCGAGGACGGGCCCTGTCTGGATGCCCTGGAGGCCCTGTGCGAGCAGTCGCGGCTCGCGGGGGCGGTCGTGGAGCTGGTGGTGGCCGGTGCGGTGCGTCCGTATGCCCCGGAGGTGGAGCGGACGGCGTACCGGGTGGTGCAGGAGGCGTTGACGAACGTCCACAAGCATGCGGCGGGTGCGAAGGTCGTGGTGCGTCTGGCGCACCGGGACGAGGAGGTCGCGATGCAGGTGGAGAACGGGCCGTCGGATGCGGCGGTGGCCGATGCGGGGCTGCCGAGCGGTGGGAACGGTCTGGTCGGGATGCGGGAGCGGGTGCTGCGTCTCGGAGGTGTGTTCGTGTCCGGGCCCACCGACGCTGGTGGGTTCAAGGTGTCGGCGGTGCTGCCGACGGGGTCCGCCTAGGGCCTGTCCGGCGGATCAGGATCGGACAGTCCCTAGCCTGCCGTGAGGCGGGTCGGCTGGGCGCCCGTGATGAGGGTGGAGAGGGCCGCGTCGATGTCTTTGCCGAGGTACCAGTCGCCCGCGTGGTCGAGGCTGTAGACGCGGCCTTCGATGTCCATGGCGAGGACGGCCTGGTGTTCGCCCTCCTCGCCGAGCGGGGCGAGCTCGGTGTCGAGGGCGCGGCCCAGGTCGGCCAGCGTGCGGGAGAGGTGGAGGCCCGCGAGGGGGTCGAAGCGGACGGCGGCGGGTGCTATCTGCCGGCCGTGTCCTGGTGCGGTGATGCGCAGGCCGCCGAATTCGGCCCAGGCTTCGACGGCGGCGGGGAAGACGCTGTGCCGGTGGCCTGCGGGGGAGACGTGGGCGCGCAGGGTGTCGGCCCATTCTTCGGCGAGTTTGATGTCCCAGCGGCCGGGTTGCCAGCCGGCCTCGCGGAGGGCGGCGTCGACGTTGACCGGGAAGCGGGTGGTGCTGAGGTGGTCGGGCATGGGTGTGCGGTCAGCCGTTCTCGACAGGCGTGGTGGGGTCGACGGTGCGGACACCGAAGTGGGCGAGCATCGCCGTACAGGAGCGGCAGGGTGCCGCGTAGCTGCCGTGGAGCGGGTCGCCGTCCTCGCGGATGCGTCGTGCGGTGAGTTTGGCGTGCTTGAGGGAGCGGCGGGCCTCGCTGTGGGTGAGTGGTTTGCGCTGGGCGCGCTTGGAGCGGCTGTTCTCGGTGGCGGTGAGGTGCCGGGAGAGCAGGATCGCTTCGGGGCAGCGGCCGGTGAAGCGTTCCCGCTGGCTGCTGGTGAGGGTGTCGAGGAAGTCCTGGACGAGGGCGTGCAGGACGGGGGGCCGGTCGCCGCGGCCCGCGGTGCACGTGAGGGTTTCACCGCGGACGGAGAGGGCGGCTCCGACGGTGGGGAGGATTCCGTCGCGGCGGTGACGCAGTAAGGGTGCGCGGCCGGTCTCGGCGTCGCTGCTCCAGTTGAGGCGTGGGTCACCCTGTGTGGGCGTTGTTGCTGTGTGCATGGTGCTGGTCTTCCCCTCCTGCAATCCCCCGAGTTGCGTGGACAGCCTGCCAAATAGGGAGCCATATGGGGAAGCTGGGGCGGCGAAACGCGTCTTCGGTGTGTCGGAATCATGGTGGGGCTGTCATGGCGTCGTGACATTCGGTCACCGTCGGGCGGGGGCCGTTCGGGGTCTTGTGGCAGCGCATAGGCTGTGCGGGATCAGTCGGTAGTAGCAGTCAGCGACGCCAGTGCAGGGGGCAACCGCCATGACGACAGGTCGGCTCGGGCAGGACACCGCGCCACCGAACGCGGCCTACGCCGGGCAGGTCGTGCATTTCCCGGATCCGGTGCGTGCTTCCCGTCACCCCAGGGGGGTACGGGTGGACGAGCACGGCTACCCGGATTTCTCGCCGTACGCGCGGGCGGCGGCGGAGATCGCCGATCCGCCGGAGGGTTTCGGTGTCGACGAGCTGCGTCTGACGGACTACGTGTCGGCGAACGCGGCGATGGCGGCGACGGGTCATGAGCTGTGGGACGCGATCCCGGCGGTGGCGACGCCGCACGGCTGGACCTGGCATCACGTGGCGCGGTCGCGGCGGATGGAGCTGGTCCCGGTCGAGGTGAAGGCGCTCCTTCGTCACCACGGTGGGGTGGCGACGGCTGCGGTGGACCAGTCGAAGCGGGGTACGCGTCCGCTGCAGGAGACCCGGCCGGTGCACTTCGGGCTGCCGAAGGGCCGGGTGTCGGTGTCGGAGCAGCAGTTGCAGGGTGTCGAGGAGGATCTCGGCTACCGGCTGCCGGGGGCGTACCGCTCCTTCCTGAAGGCGGCGGGCGGGTGTGCTCCGGTGGGGGCGGCGCTCGACGCGGAGCTGGGGCTTCTGGTCGACCAGCCGTTCTTCACGGTGCGGGAGGAGGCGGGGGTCAATGACCTCGTCTACGTCAACAAGTGTCTGCGTGACCATCTGACGAAGGACTATCTGGGTGTCGCGTTCGTTCAGGGCGGTCTGATCGCGCTGAAGGTGCGGGGTGCGGCGGTCGGTTCGGTGTGGTTCTGCGCGTACGACGACGCGCGGGACTCCGGCGAGGTGGCGGCCGGTTGGACGGTGAACGAGCGGGTGGAGCGGCTGCTGTTGCCCTGTGGTGCGGACTTCGACGCGTTCCTCGGGCGTCTGGCGGGCAATCCGCCGGAGCTGGAGACGGTGGCGAACCTGATGGTGGACGGCGGCTTCGCGCGTGCCGTGCCCGTGGTCCCGGTGGGGGAGTGAGCTGGCTGTGGTGACGTTCGCGCAGGCGCAGGAGCGCGCCGAGGAATGGATCAACGGTGATCTGCCGGCGTATCAGCACCGTGAGGTGCGGGTGCGGGAGTTCGAGCTGGGGTTCGTGGTGTGGGCGGAGGACCGCGAGGGCGGTCCGACGTCGGACGGCGGGCGTCAGCGTCTGGTGATCGCGCGCAGTGGTGAGGCGACGCTGTGGCCGGGGTTGCCGGTGGGTGAGGTGATCCGGCGGTACGAGGAGGAGTACGGGGCGACGGACGAGGTTCCGGCGCAGGCGGCGGTGCCGGCGGCGCGGATCGATCTGAACCAGACGTCGTTCCTGTTGAGTCCGCCGGAGTGGCTGCAGGACGCGGCGGACAAGATCGGGCTGCCGAGGGAGGAGTCGCACGCCTCGCAGGAGAGCGCGAGTGCGTCGGCGGCGGTGGACGACGCGTCGGACGCGGTGGATGCGGTGACGCCTTCGGCTTCGGTGGCGTCGTCTGCTTCCTCTGCCCCGTCTGCTTCCTCTGCCTCTTCTTCTGCTTCGTCTGCTGCTTCTTCTTCGGAGGCCGCTACGGCTCCGGTTCCGGCTGCGGAGCCCGTCGCGGCTGCTGCTCCGGAGGACGACGCGTACGAGCCGACGGCGATGGACGGCGTTCCGGCGGAGAGTTCTGCGGCGGCGACGCCCGCGCCGGTGGCCCCGCCGGCTCCGCCTGCTCCCGCTCCCGTGTCGTCCAGCCCGTGGGTGGACGCGAACGCGAGTTCCGGGGGTGTGGACGGGGCGGTGCCGTTGCCCGCGACCGTCTTCGCGCCGCCGCTGTCGGGGACGGACGACGAGGACGCCCCGCCGCCGGTGGTGGGCGCGGACGCGCCGACCGCCCTGATGAAGGGGGGCAGCGCGCTGCCCCCGACCGCGATCGCGCCCCGGCTCGACCCGGCCGCGCCGGCTCCGGGCGCGGTGCCCCCGGCCCCGCCGACGCCGGCGGTCGCGCCCGCGCCCCAGCCTTCGCCGGCTCCGGGTCCGACTCCGGCTCCGGCTCCGGCTCTGGCTCCGGGCCAGGCTTCGGCTCAGGCCGGTCCGGGTGCGCCGCTGCCTCCGCCGCCCGCGCCCCCGGCGTCGGGTGCCGGGGACATCGCGGGCGCCGCGACGAGCAAGGCCGCGCTGCCGCCGAAGGCCGGGCGCGGTCCGACGCCGCCTCCGCCGCCGGGGGTTCCGGGGGTGCCGGGTGGTTCGTCGGGCTCCAACGCGTACATCCCCACGCAGCTGGTGTCGCAGCTCGGGCCGGACGGGCCCCAGCCGCCCGTGCCCGCGCAGCCGGGTCCGCCCGGTCCGCCGCCGGCCCCGCCGGGTCCGGTGACGCCGCCGCAGCCGGTGCACCACGCGGCGACGATGCTGGCGCATCCGAACCAGGGCGGTCCGGGTGCGCCTCCGCCGCCCCCGCCGCCGCCGGGCGTGCCGGGCGGCGGTACGCCCGCGGGCGGCATCGCGCATGCCGCGACGATGCTGGCGCACCCCGGTCCGGGCGGTCCGGCCGGTCCGCCGCCTCCGCCCGCTCCGGCGCCGCCGGTGCACGGCGGGCACACGCCGCCGCCCGCGCCCGGTCCCGTACCTCCGGGTCCCGTGCCGCCCGGTCCTGTTCCTCCGGGTGGTCCCGTGCCCCCGGCGTACGGCTATCCGCAGCCGGCGGGCCAGCCGATGGTCGGGCCCGGCTACCAGGCGGTGCTGCGCTACCGGGCGCCGGACGGTTCGGAGGCGCAGATCATCCGGCGTTCGGCGCCGGGCACCCCGCATCCGGAGTGGCAGATCCTGCACGAGCTGCGCGCGATGAACGTGCCGCCGCAGCAGGTGCTCGAACTCCACACGGAGCTGGCGTCCTGTGAGCTGCCGGGTGGTTACTGCGCGCGGATGATCCGGGAGACGTGGCCGCAGGCGCGGATCACGAGCATCGCCCCGTACGGCCGTGATCACGCGGGCCGGCAGCAGGGCATGCAGCAACTCCTGACCCATCAGGGCGAGTTGCACCAGGTCGCGGACGGTCCGGCGCGTCCGGCTCCGGTGCGGGCGCCGCTGCCGCAGGTGCAGCCGGCGCCGCCGATCCCCCCGGAGGGGATCGCGCAGGAGCTGGCGGGTGCGTTCGGTCCGGGGATCCTCCGGTTCGACCAGCGGGCGGTGTCCCGGCAGGGCGTGCCGGAGATCGTGGCGCGCACGCTGGTGTGGGCGGGGCTTCCGGCGGACTTCGGTCCGTTCTTCTGGGCGCAGCCGGCGGTGCCGGTGGTGCCGACGCTGGCGGAGCTGGCGGCGCAGCGGCAGGTGCAGGCGGCGCCGGACGCGAGTTCGTACCTGGTGCTCGGTTCGGACTTCGGCCGGGCGATCTGCGTCCAGTACGGGACCGCGCACATCGTGGCGGTGCCGGTGGAGGCCGGTCCGGGCGGGCAGTCGGTGCCGCCGCAGTTCGTGAACACGGGGCTGCCGGAGTTCACGCGGTCGATGGCGCTGCTCGGGCGGATGTGGCGGCTGCGGTTCGGGCTCAACCCGGAGCAGGCGGGCCGTTGGACGGTCGATTTCCAGGCGCAGTTGGCGATGCTGGATCCGGCGGCGTTGTCGTCGCCGGAGAACTGGTGGTCGGTGCTGCTCGAACAGATGTGGGACGGCCTGCTCTAGGTCTGCTTGAGATCTGCTCCGGGTCTGCTCTACGTCTTCTGTAGGCAGGGGTAGACCGAATGTGATGAAAGGCGCTCGACGTGTGTGCACGTTGGGCGTCTTTTGTCCGTTCTGATGGCGCATCCTGGTTGTTCGAGGCCAACGGGAAGGGGCGTCAGGGATGAGTTTCGCCGTCGGACGGGGGCGCGGGTACCGCCCCGAGCAGGTCGACCGCTACCTCGCCGCGCTCTCCGACGAGCGCGACGCCGCCTGGGAGCGGGCGGCGCGGCTCACCGTCCTCGCGAAGGAGATGGAGACGGAGGCCGCCGGGCTCCGCCTGGCCGTCAAGCAGCTCGTCCCGCACCGGTACGAGTCCCTCGGCGAGGGCGCGCAGAAGATCCTGGAACTGGCCGAGCGGGAGGACGAGAAGCTCGTACGGGCCGCCGAGGCGGAGGCGCAGGCCCTCGCGGAGGCGGCGGACGCGGCG
>NZ_MWIG01000258.1:0-6559 GCF_002156145.1 Streptomyces sp. NRRL B-24572
GTGGTGACGAAGACCAGGGCCACCGCGAGCAGGAAGATGGGCCGCCTGTTGGCCGCGAACTGCCGCCAGGAGGTCCGCTGCACGGAGGCGTAGAGCAGTGGCGGCAGTTCGCGGCCAACAGGCGGCCCATCTTCCTGCTCGCGGTGGCCCTGGTCTTCGTCACCACGGCCGCCGTGGGCGCGGTCGCGCACGCGCTCGTACCGGGCCTTCCGCTCGCCGCCGCCCTGGCGCTCGGCGCCCTCGTCGCGCCGCCGGACCCGGTCGCCGCGACCGCCGTGGCCGGCTCGCTCGGGCTGCCCCGCCGACTGGTGTCGATCCTGGAGGGCGAGGGGCTCTTCAACGACGTCACCGCGATCGTGCTCTACCACGTGGCGATCGCCGCCGTCGTCAGCGGCTCCTTCTCCTGGCCCGAGGCGCTCGGTGAGTTCGTGCTGTCCGCCGTGGTCGCCGTGCTCGTCGGTCTGACGCTCGGCTGGCTCTCCAACAAGCTCATCGGCCTCCTCGGCGACGCCACCCTGCAGACCGGCCTCACCCTCCTCGTCCCCTTCGTGAGCTATGTGATCGCCGAGGAGCTGCACGGCTCCGGCGTCCTCGCCGTCCTGGTCACCGCGCTCTTCCTGGCCGAGTACGTTGCCGACGCCGACGACGTCATGGGCCGGCTCGCCGGTCAGACCTTCTGGCAGATCGTCGACACCCTCGTCACCGGCATCGCCTTCGGTCTCATCGGTCTTGAGCTCGTGCACGTCTTCGGGGTCGCCGAGGGGCGCGGCCGGGAGATGCTCGGCTGGGGCGCCGCCGTGGTCGGCGTGGTCGTCGGCGTCCGTCTTCTGTGGCTGCTGCCCGCCACCTGGCTGGCGAAGAAGCTGCACAGGCTCCGGGACGTCGACGAGGAGATCCCGATGAGCTGGCGGGAGACGGTCGTCATGTGGTGGGCGGGGATGCGCGGGGTGGCCTCGGTCGCCCTCGCCCTCGCCATCCCGTTCCGCACCGAGGACGGCACGCCCTTCCCCGGCCGCGACGAGATCGTCTTCATCGCCTTCTGTGTGATCATCGCCACGCTCGTCCTCCAGGGCCTCACCCTGCCCTGGCTGGTGAGGCGGCTCGGGGTGCGCGCCGACACGGACGCCGAGCGGGCCCTGGAGCGGGAGCTCGCGATCCGGGCCGCGAAGGCCGCCAGGCGCAGGCTCAAGGAGATCGAGGAGGTCGAGGAGCTGCCCGAGGAGGTCCAGGAGCGGCTGCTGCGCGGGGCGTACGACATCGGGGCGCGGATCAGCCCCGACATGGTGGACGACGAGCGGCGGGCCGCCTTCGTGGAGCGGACGAAGCGGTTCAAGGCGGTGCAGCGGATCCAGCGGGAGCTGATGTCGGCCGCCCGCCACGAGGTCCTCGCGGCCCGCAGCGAACCCGGCGCCGACCCCGAGGTGGTGGACCGGGTGCTGCGCCACCTGGACGTGCGCAGCATGCGCTGACGTCTCCGGGGCCTGCCCGGTCCCGTAGGCGCCGGGTGGCAGGATGGGACGCATGGACATCATGCTCTTCCACTCGGCCTACGGGCTGACCCCTTCCGTCGAGGCGGCCGCCGAGCGGCTCCGGGCCGCCGGGCACCAGGTCTGGACGCCGGACCTCTACGGCGGGCGGACGGTCGGGACCGTCGAGGAGGGCGTGGTGCTCCGGGACGAGATCGGCAAGGACGAGCTGCTGAAGCGCGCGGTCCTGGCCGCCGCCCCCTACTCCGAGCGGGGCCTGGTCTACATGGGCCTGTCCCTCGGGGCCTCGATCGCGCAGACCCTGGCGCTCGGCGACGAGAAGGCGCGCGGGCTGCTGCTGTTCCACGGCACCTCGGACATCGCGGAGTCCGCCGCGGTGGACGAGCTGCCGGTGCAGCTGCACGTGGCCGAGCCGGACCCCTTCGAGACGGACGACTGGCTGTCCTCCTGGTACCTGCAGATGCGCAAGGCCGGCGCGGACGTGGAGGTCTACCGCTACCGGGGCGCGGGCCACATCTACACGGACCCGGAGCTGCCCGACTGGGACGAGGAGGCGGCGGAGCGGACCTGGTCGGTGGCGCTGTCCTTCCTCGACAGCCTGTAGACGGCGCGTACGGAAAAGGGGTGTGGCCCCGGGGCCACACCCCTTTCTCGCGGACGGTCCGTCAGGCGCGGTACGCCGTCCAGGCGTCGTTCATGCGGGCCACCTGGCCGGCGGTGAACTGGTACATGCAGGGGTCGTACGTGTAGTCCATGAAGTTGTGGATCGGGTCCACGCCCGGCTTCGAGGTGCAGGAGTCACGGCCGGTCGGGCACTGGTAGGCCGCGCTCTTCTCGGCCGGGGTGTCGGAGACGTAGTCGCCGTTGCCGTTACAGCCGCCCTGGAAGGTGTGGTACAGGCCCATCCAGTGGCCGACCTCGTGGGTGGCGGTGTCGCCCTCGTTGTAGTTGGCCGCGGAGCCGCCCGGGAGCGAGGCGTCGAGGATGACGACGCCGTCCATGTTCGGGCTGGAGTTGTACGAGGACGGGAACGTCGCCCAGCCGAGCAGGCCGCCGCCGAGGTTGGCGGTGTAGATGTTCAGCGCGTTGGCGCCGCCCTTGCGCAGGGTGGTCTTCATGTCCTTCTCGGCCTGCGAGCCGGAGGACAGGTTGTACCAGGTGGCGTTGTCCGTGTAGTCGGTGCCGGCCAGCGAGAACTGGAAGCCCGAGTTCACGTTGCCGGTGCCCTGGCCGCCGTAGGCGGCGTTCAGGACGGCCATCTGGTTGCTGATGTCCTGGGAGCTGAGGTTGCCCGCCGCGCCGCTGTGGATGACGTGGAAGTAGACGGGGATCGAGACCGCGGTGGCGCCGAGGGTCGCGGTGGAGCGGCCGGCGAGCCGGGCCTCGGACACCTTCTTCTTCAGGTCCGCGTCCATGGCCTTGGCCTGGTCGGCGGTGATCTCGTTCGGCTCGGCCTTGGTGGCGCTGCCCTTGGCCTTGCGGGCGCCGGAGAGCGTCGACGTGCCGTCGGCGCACTTCTCGGCGGAGGCGAGGGTGGCGCCGGCCGGGGCGGCGACGGGCGCGGAGAGGGGAGCGATGGCCAGGGTTCCGGCCAGGACGGCGGTGCCCATCAGACGACGTGTCATACGCGGCGATATGCGGACAAGAGCACGCACGGTGACTCCTTGCGGGGGGCTGTGGAGAGGGACTTCCTCGCCACCGCCCGGAGATTACGCGTCCATGTCAGAGGACGTTGAGCACCGATCAGGCCCAATCATCCAAGGGGCAATTCGGGTCATCGGGAAGAAAAACTTGCGCCGCTTCCAGGGTTTGAGACGCGGGCGTAACGAGCGAAGTGACGGAGGCGGGTGGTGTGTCCGGATTCGATCTCCGGAACCCGCCACCCGCCGTAGCGATGTGATCTCCCGTTAACAGAAGAGATCATGGCTGAAAATCGCCGTCGAACAGGCGGCTACAGCACCGGCTGGTACACCCGCTCGACACGCTGCGTTCCGCTCAGCGTCCGGTACGAGCGCGCCCAGGCCGCCGTCGCGGCCGGATCCGTCTTGTCGGAGACCGTGTAGTAGTCCATCTGCGAGCGCGCGGCGGTCACGTCGAGGACTCCGTACCCGTGATGGTCCATGTCCACCCACTTCACATGGCGGTTGGCGGTCTTGACCGCGGCCGACGCCACCAGCGAGACCGTGCCCGGAGCCACGTGCAGCAGGTCGTCCAGGTTGTCCGAGGTCACCGAGGTGACCACGAACTCGGTCGCCGCCGAGGCCGAGAGCGGATACGTCGCGGCCTTCACCGGCACGTCGTTGGCCCAGGCCATGTGGATGTCACCGGTCAGGAAGACGGTGTTGCGGATCGCCCGCTCGGTCAGGTGCGCGAGCAGCTCCTTGCGGTCGTCCGTGTAGCCGTCCCACTGGTCGACGTTGACCGCCATCCCTTCCTTCGGCAGGCCGAGCAACTCGGCCAGCGGCTCCAGGAGATACGCCGGCAGGGAGCCGAAGGCGACCGGCGAGATCATCACCGAGGTGCCGACCAGCTGCCAGGTCGCGTTCGAACCGGCCAGACCCGCCTTCAGCCAGTCCAGCTGCGCGCGACCGGTGATGGACCGCTCCGGGTCGTCGACCGTGCCGCTGCCCGCCTTCGCCTGCGCGGACCGGAAGGACCGCAGGTCGAGCAGGTGCAGATCGGCCAGCTTGCCGAAGCGCAGACGCCGGAAGACCGTGCCCTCGGTGGAGGTGCGGACCGGCATCCACTCGAAGTACGCCTGCTTCGCGGCGGCCACCCGGGCCGCCCAGTCGCCCTCGGTGCCGGGGGTGTGGTTCTCGGCCCCGCCCGACCAGGCGTCGTTGGCGAACTCGTGGTCGTCCCAGATGGCGACGATCGGGTGCGCCGCGTGCATCGCCTGGAGGTCGGCGTCCGTCTTGTACGTGCCGTGCCGGGTGCGGTAGTCGGCGAGGGACACGATCTCGTGGCGCGGCTCGTGCTGCCGGACGACGTACTTCGCCTCGGGGTAGGCGCCGCTGGCGTACTCGTAGATGTAGTCGCCGAGGTGGAGGACCGCGTCCAGGTCGGAGCGGGCCGCGAGATGGCGGTACGCGGAGAAGTGGCCGGACTCCCAGTTCGAGCAGGAGACCACGCCGAAGCGGACACCGGGCGCGGCGGAGTCGACGGCCGGCGCGGTGCGGGTGCGGGCGGCGGGGGAGACGACGTCGCCCGCGGTGAAGCGGAACCAGTAGGCGGTGGCCGGGCGCAGGCCCCGGACATCGGCCTTCACCGTGTGGTCGGAGGCGGCGCTCGCCGTGGTGGTGCCGGAGGCGACGACCCGGGCGAAGGCACGGTCCTCGGCGAGCTCCCAGCCGACCTGGACGTCGGGACCGAGACCGGATCCGGGCACGGCCTCGGGGGTGGGGGTGACGCGCGTCCAGAGCAGGACGCCGTCGGGCAGCGGGTCGCCGGAGGCGACGCCGTGGAGGAAGGCGGGTGCCCCGGAGTCCGCGAGCGCCGGAGCGGCCGCGCCCAGGAGGGCGGGCGCGACGACGGCGGTGGCGGCGGCGGCCTTGACGACCGTGCGACGGGTGGGGGCAGGGGGTATGAAACGACTGGTCACGGGCAGTCAGATTACTGACGAGTACGTCTCAAGGGCAGCCCCGCGACAGAAGTTCGCCGACTCGTCGCCCGGCGTACGCCCGGGGCGTGCCTCGACCCCGTAGAACCCACGCCCCGTCACGTCCCGGCCCCGTGACACCTCGGCCCCGGACCGGGGGTCCGGGGCCGAGGGCGGTGCTGTGGGGCGTCAGGCCTTGAGGGCCGCGTCGATCGCCGTGTCGAACTCGGCCACCGTCATCGGCGGGTTGGTCGTGCCCTTGACCGTGACGGGCTTGCCGTCCATCTTCAGCGTCGGGGTGCCCTGCACCCCGCTGGCGTCGAAGGCCTTCGACATCTTCATCGCCCACGCGTCGAAGGTGCCGTCCTCGACGTTCTTCTTGAACTCGGCGTTCCCCTTGAGGGCCGGGACCGAGTCCGCCACCTCCAGGAGGTAGGAGTCCTTGGCGAACTTGTCGTCCTTCTCCTCCGGGTGGAACTTCGTGGAGTAGAGCGCCGCCTTGTACTTGAGGAAGGCCTCCGGGCTCACGTTCAGCGCGGCGCCGAGCGCCGAGAGGGCGTTCTTCGAGCCCTCGCCCGGGATGCCGTTGTCGATGAAGGTGGCACCGACGTACCGGATCTTGTACTTGCCGGCCTCGACGTCCTTCTCGACCGTGGAGCCCACGGTCTGCTCGAAGGTCGCGCAGACCGGGCAGCGCGAGTCCTCGTACAGCTCAAGCGTCTTCTTCGCGGAGTCCTTGCCGATGAGGACGGTCGTGCCGTCCGTGCCCGTGGTGTTCTTCGGGGCCGTCACGTTCTTCGCGTCGGCCGCCGCCTCCCACCGGGTGGGCTTGTTCGACTGGACGACCGCGAAGCCGATGCCGCCGGCGGCGGCCAGGACGGCCACGGCCGAGACGCCGACGATCAGCTGCCGGCGCGCCCGGTCCTTCTTCGCCTGGCGCTCGCGCTCCTCGCGCAGTCGCTCGCGGGCGGCGGCCTTGTTGGCGTGGCTGTTGCGTGCACTCATGATCGTGTTCTCCGTGAAAGGTGGGAAAGGCAGGGGGACGCGTCGGGCCCGCTCAGACGAGAGCGAGCACCGGACGCGGCGGCCCCCGCCGCCCGACGGAGTGCACGAGGAGCCGGGCACGGGAGGACCGGGGCCGGTCGGCGGGCCGGCCGGCCCGCAGCGGCGCCGGACCCGCGGCCCGGAAGAAGGCCGCCACCAGGAGCAGCGGCCGGAACGCGAAGGCCTCCACCGCGCTGAGCAGCCGGGCCAGCGCCCGCTCCCCGCCGCGCAGCCAGCACGCCGCCGAGAGCCCCACGCCGACATGGGCCAGGAGCAGCAGCCACGGCAGCGCCGGGTCGGGGGAGTCGAGCAGGGCGGCGGCGCTCCCGCTCTCCGGGGTCACCACGCCGGGCAGCGGCGTGCCCACGGCGCCGCCGCAGAACACGTCCACGCCCACCGAGCGCAGCGAACCGGCGACCGGGCCGCCGGC
>NZ_MWIG01000258.1:6588-12917 GCF_002156145.1 Streptomyces sp. NRRL B-24572
CGGGACGATCGTCCCGAGCGGCAGCGGCACGCGGGAGAGCAGCACGTGGGACGCCACGGACAGCGTCACGACCAGTGCCGTGAAGAACGCCGCCCGCAGCGCCCTCAGCTGCGTCCCTGCCATGTCCATCGTCGTGGAGTGTCCCATGCCGACCCGTAAGAGGTCTCTAAGGACAAGCTGTGCGTCCTGCTAGAGCCCCGGGATCCGGCCGTTGCGGAACAGGTCCACGAAGATCTGGTGGTCCGCCCGCGCCCGCGCCCCGTAGGAGTGCGCGAAGTCGACCAGGAGCTGGGCGAAGCCCTCCTCGTCGGCGGCGATCGCCGCGTCGATGGCACGCTCCGTCGAGAACGGGACCAGGGAGTGGCCGCTGGAGTCGTCCGCCGCCGCGTGCATCGTCGCCGTCGCCCGGCCCAGGTCGGCGACGGTGGCCGCGATCTCCTGCGGGTCGTCGATGTCCGACCAGTCCAGGTCCACCGCGTACGGCGACACCTCGGCGACCAGCTGGCCCGCCCCGTCCAGCTCCGTCCAGCCGAGCCACGGGTCGGCGTGCGCCTGGAGCGCCCGCTGCGAGATCACGGTGCGGTGGCCCTCGTGCTGGAAGTACTCCCGTACCGCCGCGTCCGTGACGTGCCGGGAGACCGCCGGGGTCTGCGCCTGCTTCATGTAGATCACGACGTCGTTCTCCAGGGCGTCGCTGTTGCCCTCCAGGAGGATGTTGTACGAGGGGAGGCCGGCCGAGCCGATGCCGATCCCGCGCCGCCCGACGACGTCCTTCACCCGGTACGAGTCCGGGCGGGCCAGGGAGGACTCCGGCAGGGTCTCCAGGTAGCCGTCGAAGGCCGCCAGGACCTTGTACCGGGTGGCCGCGTCCAGCTCGATCGTGCCCGAGCCCGCCGAGAAGCGGCGCTCGAAGTCGCGGATCTCGGTCATCGAGTCGAGCAGCCCGAAGCGGGTCAGGGCCCGGGCCTCGCGCAGGGCGCCGAGCAGCGCGCCCTCGGCGGTCTCCAGGGTGAAGGCGGGGACCTCGTCGCCCTTGGCGCCGGTCGCGAGGGCGTGGATCCGCTCCCGGTACGCGCCCGCGTAGATCCGGACGAGCTCGGTGATCTGTTCGTCGCTGAGCGCCTTCGCGTAGCCGATCAGCGCGAGGGAGGCGGACAGCCGCTTGAGGTCCCAGGTGAAGGGGCCGACGTAGGCCTCGTCGAAGTCGTTGACGTTGAAGACGAGGCGCCCGTTGGCGTCCATGTAGGTGCCGAAGTTCTCGGCGTGGAGATCGCCGTGGATCCAGACCCGGCCGGTCTGCTCGTCCATGTAGGGGCCGCCGTGGGCCTCGCCCTCCAGGTCCGAGTAGAACAGGCAGGCCGTGCCCCGGTAGAAGGCGAAGGCGGATCCGGCCATCTTCCGGAACTTGACGCGGAAGGCCGCGGGGTCGGCGGCGAGGAGCTCGCCGAAGGCGGTGTCGAAGACGGCGAGGATGTGCTCACCGCGCTCTGTCACGGTGGGCTGCGGGACCGACATCGAGGGTGCCTCCTGGTGCGGGGTGGTGCGAGAATGTTCACGACAATACGGACACGTGTTCCGTGTCTCTCAACGCGCGACCCTAGCCCCGAGTGCCCGTCGGCTGTCAGTCGCGCGACGTAGACTTCCACGCTGTCCCCCCAGACTGTCCGCAGCCTGTCGCTCAGCGTTTTCCGGAGGCCTCCCCCGTGACCAAGCCGCCCTTCACGCACCTCCACGTCCACACCCAGTACTCGCTGCTGGACGGTGCCGCGCGGCTGAAGGACATGTTCAACGCGTGCAACGAGATGGGCATGACCCACATCGCCATGTCCGACCACGGCAACCTGCACGGGGCGTACGACTTCTTCCACAGCGCGAAGAAGGCCGGTGTGACGCCGATCATCGGCATCGAGGCGTACGTGGCGCCCGAGTCCCGGCGCAACAAGCGGAAGATCCAGTGGGGCCAGCCGCACCAGAAGCGGGACGACGTCTCCGGTTCCGGCGGTTACACCCACAAGACGATCTGGGCGGCCAACTCCACCGGACTCCACAACCTCTTCAAGCTCTCCTCCGACGCGTACGCCGAGGGCTGGCTGCAGAAGTGGCCCCGGATGGACAAGGAGACCATCTCCCAGTGGTCCGAGGGCCTGATCGCCTCCACCGGCTGCCCCTCCGGCGAGCTGCAGACCCGCCTGCGCCTCGGCCAGTTCGACGAGGCCCTGAAGTCCGCCTCCGAGTACCAGGACATCTTCGGCAAGGACCGGTACTTCCTGGAGCTGATGGACCACGGCATCGAGATCGAGCACCGGGTCCGCGACGGGCTCCTGGAGATCGGCAAGAAGCTCGGCATCCCGCCGCTGGTCACCAACGACTCGCACTACACGTACGCGCACGAGGCCACCGCCCACGACGCCCTGCTGTGCATCCAGACCGGCAAGAACCTCTCGGACCCGGACCGCTTCAAGTTCGACGGCACCGGCTACTACCTGAAGTCCACGGACGAGATGTACGCCGTCGACTCCTCGGACGCCTGGCAGGAGGGCTGCCGCAACACCCTCCTGGTCGCGGAGCAGATCGACACCACCGGCATGTTCGAGGCCAAGAACCTCATGCCGAAGTTCGACATCCCGGAGGGCTACACCGAGGTCTCCTGGTTCCGCGAGGAGACCATGCGCGGCATGCACCGCCGCTTCCCCGGGGGCATCCCCGAGGACCGGCTCAAGCAGGTCGAGTACGAGATGGACACCATCATCTCGATGGGCTTCCCCGGCTACTTCCTCGTCGTCGCCGACTTCATCATGTGGGCGAAGAAGCAGGGCATCGCCGTGGGCCCCGGCCGAGGCTCCGCGGCCGGCTCGATCGTCGCGTACGCCATGGGCATCACCGACCTCGACCCGATCCCGCACGGTCTGATCTTCGAGCGCTTCCTCAACCCCGAGCGCATCTCGATGCCCGATGTCGACATCGACTTCGACGAGCGTCGGCGCGTCGAGGTGATCCGGTACGTGACGGAGAAGTACGGCGCCGACAAGGTCGCCATGATCGGCACGTACGGAAAGATCAAGGCGAAGAACGCCATCAAGGACTCCGCGCGCGTCCTCGGCTACCCGTACGCCATGGGCGACCGGCTCACCAAGGCCATGCCCGCCGACGTCCTCGGCAAGGGCATCGACCTCAACGGCATCACCGACCCCTCGCACCCGCGCTACAGCGAGGCCGGCGAGATCCGCGCGATGTACGAGAACGAGCCGGACGTCAAGAAGGTCATCGACACCGCCAAGGGCGTCGAGGGCCTGGTCCGCCAGATGGGCGTCCACGCCGCCGGCGTGATCATGTCCAGCGAGCCCATCGTCGACCACGCCCCGATCTGGGTGCGGCACACCGACGGCGTCACCATCACGCAGTGGGACTACCCGAGCTGCGAGTCGCTCGGCCTGCTGAAGATGGACTTCCTCGGCCTGCGCAACCTCACGATCATGGACGACGCCGTCAAGATGGTGAAGTCCAACAAGGGGATCGACATCGATCTCCTGGCGCTGCCGCTCGACGACCCCAAGACCTTCGAACTGCTCCAGCGCGGCGACACCCTCGGCGTCTTCCAGTTCGACGGCGGCCCCATGCGCTCGCTGCTGCGGCTGATGAAGCCCGATAACTTCGAAGACATCTCCGCCGTGTCCGCCCTGTACCGGCCGGGCCCGATGGGCATGAACTCGCACACGAACTACGCCCTGCGCAAGAACGGCCAGCAGGAGATCACCCCGATCCACCCCGAGCTGGAGAAGCCGCTCGAAGAGGTGCTCGCGGTCACCTACGGCCTCATCGTGTACCAGGAGCAGGTGCAGAAGGCCGCCCAGATCATCGCCGGCTACTCGCTCGGCGAGGCCGACATCCTCCGCCGCGTCATGGGCAAGAAGAAGCCCGAGGAGCTGGCGAAGAACTTCACCATCTTCCAGGCCGGAGCCAAGAAGAACGGCTACAGCGACGAGGCCATCCAGGCCCTCTGGGACGTCCTGGTCCCCTTCGCCGGCTACGCCTTCAACAAGGCGCACTCCGCCGCGTACGGCCTGGTCTCCTACTGGACCGCCTACCTCAAGGCCAACCACCCCGCCGAGTACATGGCGGGACTGCTCACCTCGGTCAAGGACGACAAGGACAAGTCCGCGGTCTACCTCAACGAGTGCCGCCGCATGGGCATCAAGGTCCTGCCGCCCAATGTGAACGAGTCCGAGTCGAACTTCGCCGCCCAGGGCGACGACGTGATCCTCTTCGGCCTCTCCGCCATCCGGAACGTCGGCACCAACGTCGTCGAGTCGATCATCAAGACGCGCAAGGCCAAGGGGAAGTACTCCT
Organism: Streptomyces sp. NRRL B-24572; assembly: GCF_002156145.1. Taxonomy (NCBI): domain Bacteria; kingdom Bacillati; phylum Actinomycetota; class Actinomycetes; order Kitasatosporales; family Streptomycetaceae; genus Streptomyces; species Streptomyces sp. NRRL B-24572. The sequence goes on from NZ_MWIG01000258.1 coordinate 10,936, forward strand.
CCTTCCCCGACTTCCTCGACAAGGTCGAGGCCGTCGTCTGCAACAAGCGGACCGTCGAGTCGCTGATCAAGGCCGGCGCCTTCGACGAGATGGGCCACACCCGCAAGGGCCTCGTCGCCCACCACGAACCCATGATCGACAACGTGGTGGCGGTCAAGCGCAAGGAGGCCGAGGGGCAGTTCGACCTCTTCGGCGGGATGGGCGACGAGGCGAGCGACGAGCCCGGCTTCGGCCTGGACGTCGAGTTCTCCGACGTCGAGTGGGAGAAGTCGTACCTGCTCGCCCAGGAGCGAGAGATGCTCGGCCTCTACGTCTCCGACCACCCGCTCTTCGGCATCGAGCACGTCCTGTCCGACAAGACGGACGCGGCGATCTCCCAGCTGACCGGCGGCGAGCACGGCGACGGCGCGGTCGTCACCATCGGCGGCATCATCTCCGGCCTCCAGCGCAAGATGACCAAGCAGGGCAACGCCTGGGCGATCGCCACCGTCGAGGACCTGGCCGGCTCCATCGAGTGCATGTTCTTCCCGGCCACGTACCAGCTGGTCTCCACCCAGCTGGTCGAGGACACGGTCGTCTTCGTCAAGGGACGGCTCGACAAGCGCGAGGACGTGCCCCGCCTCGTCGCCATGGAGCTGATGGTCCCCGACCTGTCGAACGCCGGGACCAACGCGCCGGTGGTCCTCACCATCCCGACGGTGAAGGTGACCCCGCCGATGGTCAGCAGGCTCGGCGAGATCCTCAAGCACCACAAGGGCAACACCGAGGTGCGGATCAAGCTCCAGGGCCCCCGCACCACCACCGTGCTCCGGCTCGACCGGCACCGGGTGACGGCCGACCCGGCGCTCTTCGGCGACCTGAAGGTGCTGCTCGGCCCGTCCTGCCTGGCCGGCTGACCCGGTTCCGCAACCGCACCGGGGCCTTCACGGACCGCACCGGCCTTCACGCACGCGCAAGGGGCGCGCCCGTCGTCACGGGCGCGCCCCTTTGCCGTGCAGTCCGGTCGCGTCAGTTGTGACCGAAGCGCTTCTGGCGACCCTTGCGGGCCATGTCACCGGGGGTGACCTGGCTCGCGCGCTGCTCGGCCTGCGACTCCATCGCCGACTGCTGCGCCTGCTGCTGACCGCGCTCGGCCGGCGACTGCTGCTTCTGACTGCGGTTCTGGTTGCGGTTCTTGGCCATGGGGATGCCTCCTCAAAGGGACCTAGGGGCCAGGGCCGCTGTCAGACTCACATACGGTACGAACCGCCGCATGTTGGATCATTACGGAGCGTAGAGGTCGAGCGGGCGTGACACTCGCCACGCCGATGATCCAGTTCCGGACGTCAAGCACCTGGCCGTCGGGCAGACTCGAAGGAACCCGAAGCACCCTTTCGAACCCGAGGCTCCCGAAAGAGGGTGGAACACGTGGACCGCTGCGTCGTCCTGGTGGACGCCGGCTACCTGCTGGGCGCCGCCGCCAGTCTCCTCGCCGGGGAACCGGCCCGCTCCAGGATCACCGTCGACCACGCCGGCCTGATCCAGCAGCTGCGGCAGCGCGCCGAGGCCGAGACCGCGCTGCCCCTCCTGCGGATCTACTGGTTCGACGGCGCGCCCGACCGGGTGCCCCAGCCCGAGCACCGCAGGCTGCGCGTGATGCCCCGGGTCACCGTCCGGCTCGGCGCCCTGACCAGGAGCGACGGACGCTGGGCGCAGAAGGGCGTCGACGCGGCCATGCACACCGAGCTGACCGAGCTCGCCCGGAACAGGGCCTGCTCCGACATCGTGCTCGTCACCGGCGACGGCGACCTGCTGCCCGGCCTCATGTCGGCCAAGGAGCACGGCGTCGCCGGTGACGAGCACGATGTCGGAGCAGGCCCTGTTCCGGGCGAGCTCGGTCAGCTCGGTGTGCATGGCCGCGTCGACGCCCTTCTGCGCCCAGCGTCCGTCGCTCCTGGTCAGGGCGCCGAGCCGGACGGTGACCCGGGGCATCACGCGCAGCC
>NZ_MWIG01000259.1:0-9306 GCF_002156145.1 Streptomyces sp. NRRL B-24572
GCGGGCGGCGGCTCCGGCGAGGGCGAGGGCGGCGGCGCGAGCCAGCCCGGCTCCATCGGCCTCGGCTTCGCCATACCGATCAACCAGGGCAAGCGCGTCGCCGAGGAGCTCATCAACACCGGCAAGGCCACCCACCCCGTCATCGGTGTGAGCCTCGACATGCAGTACCAGGGCGACGGCGCCCGCGTCGGCGAGAAGGGCAAGGACGGCACGGCCTCCGTCACCGCCGGCGGCCCGGCCGCCAAGGCGGGGCTCCGGCCCGGGGACGTCATCACCAAGGTCGACGGCCAGCGCGTGCACAACGGCGAGGAGCTCATCGTGAAGATCCGCGCCCACCGCCCCGGCGACAAGCTGGAGCTCACCCTGACCCGGAACGGCAAAGAGCTGACAAAGACGTTGACGCTCGGATCCTCGCAGGGCACCTGAGCGCCATGTGGCGGATCCCCGGAGGTACCCGTCCGACAGTTTCGGCGGGTACCGTGGACCGGGCCCTGGACCGGCGTGAAGGAGCTACTAGGTGTTCAGCGACATAGGCGCACTCGAGCTGGTGACGCTCGTGGTCCTCGCCGTGCTCGTCTTCGGGCCGGACAAGCTCCCGAAGGTGATCCAGGACGTCTCGCGCTTCATCCGCAAGGTCCGCGAGTTCTCCGACAGCGCCAAGGCGGACATCCGCAGCGAGCTGGGCCCGGAGTTCAAGGACTTCGAGTTCGAGGACCTCAACCCCAAGACGTTCCTCCGCAAGCAGCTGGAGAACAACGAGGACCTCAAGGAGCTCAAGGAGCTGCGCGGCACGTTCGACCTCAAGAAGGAGATGAACGAGGTCGCCGACGCCGTCCACGGCCGGGAGACCACGCCCTCGGCCGCTCCCGCCGCGGTCAACGGCTCCCCGGACCTCCTCAAGAAGCAGGACAAGCCGGACACCGGTGAGCGTCCTCCGTACGACTCCGACGCCACCTGACGACGGCCTGTCACCGACCCACTGCTCACCGGTGGCTATCCTCCCTCTGTTGACGGAACGAGGAGGCGGCCGGAATGAAGACGACGAGTCGGGTGGAAGCCGATGGCTTTCTGCGCGCACCCTTCGCCTGGTACGGGCTCGACGAGGCGTTCACCGGCCCGCGCCGGCTGATGCAGATCGGCACGGCCGCGGACGGTACCGTCCAGCACGGCTCGGTGGGCCACGGTGACGAGCCGTCGATAAAGTCCGAGGCGGGCGGCGCGGAGAAGGAGCGCTTCGCGGTCGTCGTGACGGTCGCGGCGAACCCCGTGCGCCGCACCGGGGACGGCACCGGCGTCCTGGACGCCACCACGGTCTCCTCGGCCGCCTGGCTGGCCGGCTCGGGCCTGCTCGCCCACACCTGGCCCGCCTCGCTCGACCACGCGCTGCGCGACAACTGGCTGGACCAGCAGACCGAGACGGCCTTCGAACTCGCCGACGACCTCGACGGACCGGAGTGGTCCACGCTGTCGCTGCCGGTGGACGGGGTGCCGGTGCCGTTCCACTACCGGGAGTCCGAGTTCGGGTGGGTCCTCGCCGGGTCCGCCGGGGACGTGCACATCGGGGCGTACGGGCGGGGGATGAGCGCGTACGGTCTCGGGTTCTCGCGGGTGAAGGACCTCGGCGCGTACGCCTGACGCCATGACGAAGGGCGCCCCCGACGGGGGCGCCCTTCGTCATGCCTCAGAACTTGTTGCGCGGTGTGATGCCCAGGCTCATGCCCGACAGGCCGCGCTGGCGGCCGCCCAGCTTGCCGGCGATCGCGCGGAGGGCCGCGCCCGCCGGGGAGTCCGGGTCGGACAGGACGACCGGCTTGCCGTCGTCGCCGCCCTCGCGGAGCCGTACGTCGATCGGGATCGAGCCGAGGACCGGGACCGTCGCGCCCGTGGTCTGCGTCAGGCCGTCCGCGACCTTCTGGCCGCCGCCCGTGCCGAACACGTCGACCATCTCGTCGCAGTGCGGACACGGCAGGCCCGCCATGTTCTCGACGACGCCGACGATCTTCTGGTGGGTCTGGACGGCGATGGAGCCGGCCCGCTCGGCGACCTCGGCCGCCGCCTGCTGCGGCGTGGTGACGACGAGGATCTCCGCGTTCGGGACGAGCTGCGCGACCGAGATCGCGATGTCGCCGGTGCCCGGGGGCAGGTCGAGCAGGAGGACGTCCAGGTCGCCCCAGTACACGTCCGCGAGGAACTGCTGGAGCGCGCGGTGCAGCATCGGGCCGCGCCACACCACCGGGGCGTTGCCCGGGGTGAACATGCCGATGGAGATGACCTTCACGCCGTTCGCCGACGGCGGCATGATCATGTTCTCGACCTGGGTCGGACGGCCGTCCGCGCCCAGCATCCGCGGCACGCTGTGGCCGTAGATGTCGGCGTCGACGACACCGACCTTCAGACCGTCCGCGGCCATCGCCGCGGCCAGGTTCACGGTCACGGAGGACTTGCCGACGCCGCCCTTGCCGGACGCCACCGCGTACACCCGGGTCAGCGAGCCCGGCTTCGCGAAGGGGACCTCGCGCTCGGCGCTCGTGCCGCGCAGCGCCGCCGCCAGCTCCTTGCGCTGCTCGTCGCTCATCACGTCCAGCGAGACGTCGACGCCGGTGACGCCCTCGACCCGGGAGACGGCCTCGGTCACGCGCTGCGTGATGGTGTCGCGCATCGGGCAGCCGGAGACCGTCAGGTACACCGTGACGGCGACCTTCCCGTCCGGACCGATCTCCACCGACTTGACCATGCCGAGCTCAGTGATCGGCTTGTTGATCTCAGGGTCGTTCACCGTCGCCAGTGCTTCGAGCACCGCGTCTTCCGTAGCCATACCGACGATGGTACGGCGCGGACCACGGGCCCATGAAAGGGCCGTCAACGGTCGGGTACGTCACTTCCGCGGTCCTCGCCCGACGGGAATAGATCCCGGCGCTCCTCCAGCTCCTTGATGAGGTCCTGGATCTCCGAGCGGATCCAGTCGCGGGTCGCGACCTCGCCGAGGCCCATCCGCAGCGCCGCGATCTCCCGGGTGAGGTACTCGGTGTCCGCGATCGACCGCTCGTTCTGCTTCCGGTCCTGTTCGAGGTTGACCCGGTCCCGGTCGTCCTGCCGGTTCTGGGCGAGCAGGATCAGCGGAGCCGCGTACGAGGCCTGCAGGGACAGCGCGAGCGTCAGGAAGATGAAGGGGTACTCGTCGAACCTCAGCGACGCCGGCGCGAAGACGTTCCACCCGATCCAGACGACGACCGTCAGGGTCATCCAGACCAGGAAGCGGCCCGTCCCCAGGAAGCGGGCGATCCGCTCCGAGAGCCGCCCGAAGGCCTCGGGGTCGTACTCCGGAAGCAGCCGGGTCCGCCGCTCGCGCGGCAGGTCGAGCCGGATGCGGGGCACGGACCGCTCCCGCTCGCGCTCCCGGTCCTGCATGCGCTCAGCGGCCATGCCCGGCCCCCTCCTCGTGGAACTCGGTCTCCCGCCAGTCGTCCGGCAGCAGGTGGTCGAGCACGTCGTCGACGGTGACCGCGCCGAGCAGCGAGCCGCCCTCGTCGACCACGGGCGCGGCGACCATGTTGTACGCGGCGAGGTAGCTGGTCACCGCCGGCAGCGGGGTGTCCGGGCCGAGCGGCGGCAGATCGCTGTCCACGAGCGAGCTGACGAGCGTGAACGGAGGGTCGCGAAGGAGCCGCTGGAAGTGCACCGTGCCCAGGTACTTGCCGGTCGGCGTCTCGTCCGGCGGCCGGCACACGTACACCTGCGCGGCGAGCGCCGGCGACAGGTCCTGCTGGCGGACCCGGGCCAGCGCGTCCGCGACGGTGGCGTCCGGTCGCAGCACGATCGGCTCGGTCGTCATCAGACCGCCCGCCGTGCGCTCCTCGTACGCGAGGAGCCGGCGCACATCGGCCGCGTCGTCCGGCTGCATCAGCGTCAGCAGCCGCTCCTGGTCCTCCTCGGGCAGCTCGGACAGCAGGTCGGCGGCGTCGTCCGGGTCCATCGCCTCCAGGACGTCGGCGGCGCGCTCCTCCTTCAGCTTGCCGAGGATCTCGACCTGGTCGTCCTCCGGCAGCTCCTCCAGGACGTCGGCGAGCCGGTCGTCGTCGAGGGCGGCGGCGACCTCGACGCGCCGCTTGGGGGAGAGGTGGTGCAGGGCGTTGGCGAGGTCGGCGGGGCGCAGCTTCTCGAAGGTGGCGAGGAGGTTCTCGGCGCCCTGCCCGTGCTCCTCCAGGGAGAAGCCGGTGACGGCGGACCACTCGACGGTCAGCGTCTCTCCCTTGCGGCTCAGCACCCCGCCCTTCCCCTTGCGGACGAAGACCCTGTCGATCTCCCAGTCGCGGCGGGCGGGCAGCTGCTGGATGGCGATGTCGAGGACGGTGACCTCCTCGCCCGACTCGACCAGCGTGACGCGCCGGTCGAGGAGCTCGCCGAGGACGAGCCGCTCGGTGGGGCGCTGCTCGAAGCGCCGCATGTTGACGACGCCGGTGGTGATGACCTGGCCGGAGGCGACGCCGGTGATCCGGGTCATGGGGACGAAGACCCGGCGACGGCTCAGCACCTCCACGACCATGCCGAGCAGCCGGGGCGGCCTGCGGCCGACGCGGAGCATGGCCACGAGGTCGCTGACGCGGCCGACCTGGTCGCCGACGGGGTCGAAGACGGGGACTCCGGCGAGATGGGAGACGAAGATCCGGGGGGCGCCTGCCGCCATGCCACGCGCCTCCTCTGTGCCGCACGATTCGAGTCGTCGATGCGAGTGGTCGATGGGTCGATGTGAGCTGTCGATGCGGGTCGTTAGGTGTGAGTCGTCCATCCGGTTGCAGAGCTTTGCCGGGGATTGCAGAGCTTTGCCGGATTCAGGCTAGCCCGTGCCGTTCCGCCCCGCCCCGGCAGCGCCTCCGTACGGCTGCCTGCGGGGCCCGTCACCTGTCCCGGGTACGCTGCGGTCTGCCGTTCCCCCCATCGGCCCCGGCACCGGACCCGGCCCTTCCGCCCGGCCGGAACGCGGCCGCACCGGCGATCCCGCACCCGCATTCCCGTACGGGCCGAGGCCCGACGCTTCCCCCACGACACGAGAGGCAGCGCAGATGACCGTTCGTACCCCGTCATCGCGTATCCGCAGGGCCGTCAGGCCCCTGGCGCTCTGCGCCGGACTGACGGTGGCACTCACGGCCTGCGCCGCCGACCCGGACGAGGGGACGAACGGGGTGGGGAGACTCTCCGCGCCCGAGATCGAGCAGAAGGCACAGACGGCGGCGGACGCGGCGAAGGCGGTGCGTCTCTCCGGCACCCTCGTCAGCAAGGGCGGCACCTTCAAGCTGAACATGCGCCTCAAGCAGGACGGCGCGAGCGGCTCGGTGACGACGAAGAACAGCACCTTCGAGCTGCTGCGGGTCGGCGACGCGCTCTATCTGAAGGCCGACGCGGGCTTCTGGGCCCACGACGAGAAAGAAGGCCACGCGCCGTCGGAGGCGGGCTCCGAGGCCGCCGACACGCTCGACGACAAGTACGTGAAGGTCCCGCAGGGCGACCCCTCGTACAAGCAGCTGCGCGGCTTCACCGACATGGGGCTGCTCCTCGACGGCCTCATCGGCCTGCACGGCGAGAAGGTCAAGGGAGACCGGGACCAGATCGGCGGGGTCCGCACGGTCAAGGTCAAGGGCGGCGCCGACGGCGAGGGCGGCACGCTCGACGTGTCCCTGGACGGCGAGCCGTACCCCGTGCAGTTCGCGCGGGGCGGGGGAGCGGGCGTCGTGGTGCTCTCCGAGTGGAACAAGGACTTCCCGCTCGCCGCGCCGTCGAAGGAGGAGACCCTCGACTACGGCAAGCAGCTGCCCCGTACGTGAGGCCTCAGCGCTTCTTCTTGCGGAACAGCAGCTTCGGCAGGCCCGCCGGGACCGGCCGGCGGGTGTTCGCCGCCGTCGGCAGCGGTACGGCGGCCAGGGAGCCGTCCGGGAGCTCCGTGGTCGAGGACCTCGGATCGAGCCGTACGACCCGGCACTCGCGCGCCCAGCGCTCCGGCATGGCCTCGCCGTCGGGGGCGTTGAGCCGCTTGCCCTTCAGCTCGGCGACCGCCGCGTCCCACTCCTCCGTACCCGGGGAGAGCTCGCGGACGGCGGCGGTCCAGGCGACGAGCCGGCCGCCCTTGTCCTTGCTGCGGACGGTCACCTCGGCCGTACCGCCGTCGACCAGGCCCGGCAGCGGCTGCTCGCCGGGGCCGTCGCCGACGAGGTGCGCGGCGCCGTCGTGCCAGACGTGCCAGAGCGCACGGGCGGGCCCCGTGCCGCGCACCCATACGAGGCCGGACTTCTTGGTGGCCTCCTCGACGAGGGCGGGCCCGAGCGACTGATCGGTCATGGCCGAAGCCTATCTACAGCCAGCCGTTGCGCTTGAGGGTGCGGTGGATGGTGAAGCAGATGACGGCGATGGCGCCGAGCACCATCGGGTAGCCGTACTTCCACTCCAGCTCGGGCATGTACTTGAAGTTCATGCCGTACACGCCGCAGACCGCCGTCGGGACGGCGACGATCGCCGCCCACGAGGTGATCTTGCGCATGTCCTCGTTCTGCGCGACGGTCGCCTGCGCCAGGTTGGCCTGGAGGATCGAGTTGAGGAGCTCGTCGAAGCCGACGACCTGCTCCTGGACGCGGGCGAGGTGGTCGGCGACGTCCCGGAAGTACTTCTGGATGTCGGGGTCGACGAGCCGCATCGGCCGCTCGGACAGCAGCTGCATCGGGCGGAGCAGCGGCGTGACGGCCCGCTTGAACTCCAGTACCTCGCGCTTGAGCTGGTAGATCCGGCCGGTGTCCGTGCCGCGCGTGGAGCCCTTCGCGGCCGGCGAGAAGACGTCGATCTCCAGCTGGTCGATGTCCAGCTCGACGGCGTCGGCGACCGCGATGTAGCCGTCGACGACGTGGTCGGCGATGGCGTGCAGGACGGCCGAGGGGCCCTTGGCGAGGAGCTCCGGCTCGCCCTGGAGGCGGTGGCGGAGGTTGCGCAGGGAGCCCTGGCCGCCGTGCCGGACGGTGATGACGAAGTCGGGGCCGGTGAAGCACATGACCTCGCCGGTCTCGACGACCTCGCTGGTCGCGGTGAGTTCGGCGTGCTCGATGTAGTGGATCGTCTTGAAGACGGTGAAGAGGGTGTCGTCGTACCGCTCCAGCTTGGGCCGCTGGTGGGCGTGGACGGCGTCCTCGACGGCGAGCGGGTGCAGCCCGAACTCGGCGGCGATACCGGCGAATTCGGCCTCGGTCGGCTCGTGCAGGCCGATCCAGGCGAAGCCGCCGCTCTCCCGCACCTGGCGCATCGCGCCGCGCGGCGTGAGGCACTCGCGGTCGTCGATCCGGCGCCCGTCGCGGTAGACGGCGCAGTCGACCACGGCGCTGGACGCCGAGTGGTCGCGGGTGGGGTCGTACGAGGTGTACGTGGTGGGGGTCTTGCGCAGGCTGTGCCGCAGGCTCGGGCGGACGGCGGCGGTGAGGTCACGGATCATCGACATGGGCGTGCTCCTTCACGGATCGGCCGTCGGCGAGCGTGGCGCAGCCCGGAATGGGGACGGAGACGTGCATCGTCCACAAAGCGGGCGGCACCGAGGGGTCGCGGTGACGGCGGTCGCTACAGACAGGGAAAGGCGAAAAATGCTCTTCCGTCGTGCGAGATGCCGGAGGGGGCGGGTCCGTGCCGGACCCGGACGTCACCGGTGGGAGCGCACCAGGCTGGGGTGCGGAGCGGCGGAAGAGCGGCTGGTACTGCCCGATCGACTTCGGTCCATCGCAGTCCCACCTCCTCCGGCCGGTCCCCTGTCGGGGATGACGTGTGACGAGCAGTCGGGAATCCCGACCAGTGGCCAACACTATCAGCCGACAGAGGGTCAATCCCTTCCTTTGCCCGTTCCATACGCGATCTATGCTCCCCGCATGGGAGAAGTTCTTGCACTGGTCGAGGCCCGACTGCGGTCGGCGCTCGGCGAACCGGACGCGCGGGCCGCGGTGACCTTCCTCGGCACGGACCGGATCGAGGTGCTGCGCTTCGTCGACGGCGACCTCGTGCGGTACGCGACCCTCGGGATGTCCGCGCAGCCGATGGCCGATCCGACCTCCGCGCTCGCCGACCCGGTGAAGGGCCCGCGCGCGGAGCTCGTCCTGACGGTGCGGGGCGGGCTCGCCGACACCGACAAGGTGCTGCGCCCGCTCGCGGTCCTCGCCGCCACCCCGCAGGTCGAGGGCGTGGTCGTGGCCCCGGGCGCCTCGCTCGACGTCGGCGACCCGCTCTGGCCCGGCGCCCCCTTCAGCTCGGTGCTCGTCGCCGAGTCGGGCGGCCTGGTGGAGGACCTGGAACTGGACGAGCCGATGGACCCGGTCCGCTTCCTGCCCCTCCTCCCGATGACCTCGAACGAGGCCGCGTGGAAGCGGGTCCACGGGGCGAAGGCCCTGGAGGAGCGCTGGCTGGCAGGGGGGACGGACCTGCGGGACCCGCTGCGCAGGTCCGTGAACCTGGACTGAGCGCTCTGGAACGGCGCGTGTCCACCGAGGGTGAACGGTCCGGGCCGGACGGGTGATCGTGTGCCGTCGTCCTTGACGCGGGGCGGAAGAGCTAGGACCGTTGAGCCCTATGAGGGGCGAACCCAGTTGTCCGAAGTGCGGTGGCCGGGTCAGGGCGCCCGGTCTCTTCGCCGACTCCTGGCAGTGTGACGTGCACGGCTCGGTGCACCCGCTCCAGCCCGTGATCCCGCCCAGCGTCGAGGGCCTCGGGGTCGTGGTGCACAGGTCGCACGTCCCGGTGTGGATGCCGTGGCCCCTGCCCGTCGGCTGGCTCTTCACCGGCGTCGCGTACGCCGGGGACGACCGCAGCGGCGGGCGCGCGACGGCCGTCGCCTGTTCGGGCCCCGGCCCGCTCGGCGGGATCGGCGAGCTGCTCCTGGTCGCCGAGGAGCTCGGCGTCGGCCTCGGTGCGCGGTACGCCGGCATCGACGGGGTCGACCCCGGCTCCGGCATGGCCATCGACAAACCACCCCAGGTGAAGGTGCTCGCCGCCGGGCGGCCCACCCCGCTCTGGCACGTCACCGGCGCCCCGCAGGACCGCGCGGTCTTCGCGGGCGAGGCGCGCGGCCTGTGGCTGTGGGCCATCGTCTGGCCGGAGCAGTCCGGCCTCCTGATGTACGACGAGCTGGTCCTCACGGACCTGCGCGACGCGGGCGCCGAGGTCGACCTGCTGCCCTGCGGCGCGCTCACCCCGAGACTCCTCGGCTAGCGACGCGCCGGCGGCTCCTCCCGGCGCACGACCGCCCGGCGCACTCCGACCGCCCCGAAAGGCCCCGCCGGCGCGTCGCTAGCC
>NZ_MWIG01000026.1:0-8444 GCF_002156145.1 Streptomyces sp. NRRL B-24572
GCCCCCAGGCCCCCGCGACGAGCACCAGCCACCGTACGAGGGCCCAGCCGCACAGACCCGTCAGGGCGAGGTACGGGAAGGCCAGCGACGCCCCTTTGCCGCCCACGCTCACCAGGCCGAAGGCCCCCGACGGGGACAGCAGCCGGAACACCCCCAGACCGAGGCCCAGGCCGAGCCCGGCCTGCCGGACGCGCGCCGCGGTGAGGGAGCCCGGGGCGTGCGCCACCGCCTGCCACAGCACCGTCCCCGCCGCGCCCACCATCAGGACCCCGGACAGGACCGTCGCGGCGAGCTCCGTGACCGGTCCCGCCTGGCTGCCGCCGCCGATCGGCCCCAGGCTCACCATGTCGTAGACGAAGGCGCCCGCCGCACCGACCGCGCTCATGTCCCAGAAGCCGACCTCGTACAGGACCCGGCGGTCGGTCAGCGCCCGCGCCCGCTGGGCGAGCGGCGGGTGGACGCTCAGCAGACCGGGGCCGACTCCCCGGCTCAGCAGACCGCGTTCGACCCTCGTGTCCTGCTGCTGGGCGGGAGGGTCGCCGAACAGCCTGCGCAGGCCGTCGGCCGAGCCCTCCCACTCCGCCGCCCGCGCGTCGGCGTACAGTTCCCGGCTGCGCAGCACCGCGTTCTTGAGCAGGGTCACCAGTGCGGCGAGCAGCGGGACCTGGACGGCGAACGCCAGGACGGTGCCCGCGAGCGCGCCCCCGAGGAGCAGGGAGGTCGGGGCCGCGACGGCGGTCAGCACCCCCAGTACCGGCATGCTCGCCCGCCACAGGATCAGCGTCAGGAAGGCGATGTCCAGGTCCCGGTTGCGGATGTGTGCCAGTTCGTGGAGGACGATGCTCCGGAACGCCGCCCGGTCGAGGGAGTACAGGGTGATGAGCCCGCCGCTCAGGGCCACCCGGCGCCGTCCGAGGCGTCCGAAGGCGAGCGCGTGGACCTCCGGGTTCAGTGGTTCGGCGAGGAAGACGACCCGCGCGCGTACGCCCGACTCGCCGAGCAGGCCCGCCAGATACGCGGACAGCTCGGGCATGCCGGTGAGCGGGCGGTAGCCGCGCCGCCGGGTCCGGTGCCGGGGCAGGCCGACGTAGGCGCCGAGGAGGGCGAGGAGCAGGCCGGTCGAGACTCCGGCGGTGATCAGTGGGCTCGCGTCGGCGCGCGGGTCCCGGCAGTCGCCCAGGTCGAGCTCGGTGGGGATGCGGATGTCCGTGGCGGAGCCGCGTTCACGGGCGGCCTCCTCCGTCGCCCGGGCGTAGCAGTCGTGGTACTCCTGTAGCTCCTCCCACCGCACCGAGGACAGGAGGACGGACGAGGTGCCGTTCACCATGAGGGCCGACACGGTGGCCATCGCGGCGATCAGCAGCGCGAAGCGCACCGACGTGCCGGAGGGGAGCGTGAACGGGCCCGGGCGGCCGCGCGCCGCCGGTCCCGGCCTCTGCCGCCTCACCGAACGGCCCCGGTCGGCCCCTCCCCGCCCGGCTCGCCGGCGTCCGGCCCCTCCCCGCCCGGCTCGCCGGCGTCCGGCCTCTCCTGGGACAGGGTGGCGAGCTCCGCGACGATCCCGTCCGCGATCGCCTGCGCCTGCGGCTCGGGCACCCGCCACCGGAGCGCCGCCTGCCTGGCCACCTCGCGCAGCCGGGTCAGCTGCTCTGCGCTCAGCCGCTCCACCTCCACGGGCGTGGCGGCCGGTTCGACGGCCCGTCGGGTGCGGCGGCGCGACAGCCGCGGCAACAACCGGCTCCGGGTGGTGTCCACCGCCTGCGCGGTGGACTGCTGCGCGAGGTGGTCGAGGACCTGGGCCGCGGCGGAGAGCGCCGCGGTGCTGATGAGCGCGGCGACCACGTCGAGGCCGATCCCCAGCGGCTCGTCGCGGTGGACGGGCCACAGCCGGTACTTCGCGGGCGACCGGTGGAAGGCCTCGGCCGTCATCGGGAACTGGGGCAGCTCGTGCGGTGCCGCCGCCTCCACCGCACGGCGGGCGAGCCGGGTCGCCATCCCGGTGTCGTAGCGCCCGACGTCGCCGTCCCCGCCCTGGTACTCGTATCCGCGCATGTGGTCGGACACCTCCCCCACCATCCGACGCTTCCGCCAACTCGCCATGATGCCAAAGAAGTTGGGGACTACACGAGGGGGAATCAAGGTGCACCGAACGGATCCGGCCGCCGGCCGCCGCGAGGACAACCCGCAGCACGGCCGGGGGCCGCAGCCCGGTCCGGGCCGCGAGCGCGCCTGTGCCTACGCGGGCAGCGCAGGGAACACGACCACCGAGCCGTCCTTGTGGCGGGCGATCTCGATCGCCACGTCCGTCGTGCGGCTGTTGGCGGTGACGCCGGCGCCCGGCTGGTGAATCCGGTGTACCGCGCTCATGAGGCGATCGACTTCACCGGTCGTGAGGACGGGCAGCAGACCATTCGGGCGTGCCGGCTCCAGCGACGACAGGCGTACCAGGACATCGGCGATGCCCGACTCCATTTCGTCGAGGCGCTGTTGATCGCGCTTGAGCACGCGGGTGAAGCTCTCGAACGGATTGCCGGGATCGCTCTGGGCGTGCTCGACGGCCTGGAGGGCGACCACCCGCCGCTTCAGCGCGATGGCCAGGGAAGCGAGTTCGAGGTCGGTGCGGAAGGCACCGCCGTGGTCGTCGACGCCGGGGAACGACTTTGTCAACGTGCCGAGTTCGACGGCCTGCCGGCGCTTGTGGTCGGCGTGCGCGCTCGTCCCCACCGCCACGGCCATCAGCACGAGCGGAGCGGCCACGGTGAGCGCCGTGCCGCCGGCGGTCGCACCGGCGCCACCGGCCGCGCCCGCCGCTGCCGCTCCTCCGACCGGCACGAACCGCGCTCTGGCGGCGATCCTGCCCGTCGAGTCCACGAGTTCACCGAAGATGCCGCCGGCACCCCCCCTTCGGCACCATCGGGCGAACGATGCCCTGCCCGAACCGGGCGGCGACCTTCGCCGGGACCACCATGCGGTACAGCCCCTCGCCGGAAGCGGTCGCCCTGGCCACCGCGAGGGAACTCCGCGCCGACTTGCGCGATGAACCGGGACAGGTGCTGCGCCGGGGGACTCACGACGTCGAGCGGGATGCCACCGCCGCGTCGGATTCCGCGTCGGCAACGACGACGGTGTCGACGTCGAGAAACTCGTCCTCCGCTCCCCGGGCCGACCGGCGAACAGCCGGTGATCGTCGACGGCGAGAACCGCATCGTCGCCGACGACGGCCCCTCGCCGTCCCCCTTGAGCGGAGGGAGCGGATCGCGATCTCAGGTCGAGGAGTCATGGGCGACGAGGTGGAGGAAACGGTCCGACAGAGCGTGCAGCCACTCGGTCCGTTCCGTGGCGATCTCCTTCAGTCGTGCACTGTCGCTGCGAGCCACGAGATGGCCCATGTAGCGCTCGTTGAAGCGCGCGTACTCCTGGTGCAGGGTACGCAGCGCCCGCGCCACCGTGCGCTCGGGTGCGCCGACGAGCCGCGCGAGCGGGGTGGCGTGTTGCTTCCATCGGCCTTCGACGGCCTGGCGGAGCCGATCGTCGAGGTCGCCGGCCCACCCGATGGCCCTCAGCAGTTCGCCCGGTTCGAGGCCCAGGGCGTCCGCGAGCAGCAGGGCCTGCCGGTCGGTTCCGCTCCAGCGGTGGTCGCTCTCGATGCGGACGTAGTCGTGCACGTCCATGCCGATGCGCAGGGCCAGCCGTTCGACGCCGAATTGCCGGGCCAGGCGATGCTCGCGAAGAGATCTCGGCTTCAGGTCCATGAGCACCGGCACAGGGCACCACAGCGCGCTGGCCAGCGCGAAGAGTTCGGCCTCCGAAGGCGCCACCGCCCCCGACTCCCAGGACACGAGGGCCTCCACCGAGCGGTACAGCCCCAACTGCGCCATCCCGACGACGACCTGTTCAGGGGTCAGGCCGATACGGAGACGGGCGGCCCGGGCCTGGGCGGGAGAGAACGCAGGGGTGGGCATGTGCAGATCACCTCGGTGAACGGCTCCACGAGACGCCGGGCTCGGCGGAGCGGGAAGGGGGTCAGCGGGCCGTGGCGGTCTGCGCGCCCGTCCCGTCGTCGTACGCGGCGAGGCCGTCCCAGTCGATGTCCTCCCGCTTCCGGCGACTCTCGAAGACGTGGAAGAACAGGTTCAACAGGACCGCCGCCAGCGTGCCGAGCGTGATTCCGCTGCCCAGGACGGCCCGCACCTCGGTCGGCATACGCTCGAAGAAGGGCGCGACGGCCGTCGGAAGCATCGCGGTGCCGAGACTGACGGCCAGGATGATGGCGTTGCGTTCCTCCCGCAGGTCGACCTTGCCGAGGATCTGAATGCCGACGGTGGCGACCATGCCGAACATCGCGACGGCCGCCGCGCCGAGCACGGGGTGGGGGACGGAGGCCACCAGGGCTCCGGCCTTCGGCACCAGACCGAGGAGGATCATGAAGAAGCCGGCCGCGACGACGACGAACCTGCTGGTGACTCGGGAGATGCGCACCAGACCGATGTTCTCCGCGAACGCCACGTACGGGAAGGAGTTGAGTACCCCGCCCAGCACGGTGGCGACGCCGTCGGCGCGCAGCGCGCGGCTGACCGTGTCACCGTCGACCCTCCGTCCGGTGATCTCGCCCATGGCGTACACGTCTCCCGTGGTCTCCACCATGGTGATGAGCATCACGACGACCATCGCCAGCATGGGGAAGAGCGAGAAGTGCGGCAGGCCGTAGTGGAAGGGAGTGCTGACGCCGAGCCAGTCCGCCTGGTCGACCGCCCCGAGGTCGGCGTCGCCGAGCAGCCAGGCGACGGCGGTTCCTCCCACCAGTCCGAGCAGGATCGCGACGCTGCGCAGGGGCGGACCGCCGAACCGCATCACCAGCAGGATGAACAAGAGGGTTCCACCCGCGTACGCGAGGTTGACCGGGTCTCCGTAGTGGGGCCCGTCCATGAGCGCCGAGCCGCCGCCGACGTCCTGGAGCGCCACCGGGATGAGGACGATGCCGATGACCGTGAGGAGGGTGCCGGTGACGATCGGGGGGAAGTACGTGGTCAGCCGCCCGGCGAAAGGGGCGAAGAGGAAGGCCGCGACTCCACCGGTGATCACGGCGCCGTACACCACGAGGAGGCCGGCGGTGCCGCCGCCCGCACCCTGCCCGATGGCGATCATGGGCGAGACCGCGGTGAAGGTCGCACCCTGAACGAGCGGTAGTCGGGCTCCGATCCGCCAGAAACCCCACGCCTGGATGATGGTGGCGATCCCGGCAGTGACCAGGTCGGCGTTGATGAGGTAGACGAGCTCCCGGCCGGAAAGGCCGAGGCTGCTGCCGAGGATCACCGGTACGAGCACCGCACCGGCGTAGAAGGCCAGGACGTGCTGGAATCCGTAGAGCGCGAGGGTGGGGAGCGGAAGTACCTCGTCCACCGGGTGCGGGGTGGTGAGGGGTCGTCGGCGCGAGGCCTGCGGTGCCATCTCTGCCTTGCCTTGAGGGTAGGTGAATGAGAGGAAGCGCGACTCCGGGTCGCGCAGAGAGCCTCGAAGGAGGGGTCCGGGCGGCCGCGCGGATCGGGCGGTTCACCGGCTGGCGGCACGGGGTTACCGGTGCGGCCAGGCGTCCAGACATGGAGGCGTGAGGGAGCCGGGGCGAAGGGCCCGGGCCAGGCACAGATCCTTGCGGACGGGCAGGGCGCCACGCAAGGCAGTAGGCCATGGTTTTTTAACCAAAACTCCTCGGTAACTTACGAATCCATGGACATCGGCCACATCGACTGCGGATTTCGTTTCCCCTGCCATCCCAGGGACGGCGCGCCCCTCAGTCACGGCACCCCTGTGTGCGCACCCTTGACGAGGATGGGGCGCCCTGGCACACCGGCGCCCCGATCGGTCCGGCTCCCGTCCAGGGCCGGATCCTCCTCCTCGGAATCCAACACGCCGGTATCCAACACGCCCTCGTCATGGCCGCCACGCCGATTTCGGCGATCTTCCCGAGGAGCGCCCCTCATCCGTCCATCGCCGTCCCGCTCGGCACACCCTGGGAGCTCGTGCCCTGCACGGCGACCGCCGACCTCACCGGATCGGCCGTGCACAACGTCACCGCCGACGGATCCACCTGGTCCCGGGCCGAACTCGGGGAGGAGAAGCCGAGACCACCTGCCAGGTGAAGCACCACGGCTCCCCCTGCGGGCCGCTGGACGTGAACAAGTCCGTCGTCCACCACGACGACCAGAACGCCTCCGTGACCTTCCGAAAGGTGGTCGTCACCGTCAACCGCCTGCCGCCCGGCGCCGGTGACAAGGCCGTCTGCAGAGGGACGGGCCGGTGCCACGGCCATGCGGACCCGCCCTTCGCCGTGGTGGCCGAGGACCACGCGCCGGGCGGTCGGTCGGTGCGGCCGCAGACACCGCCTACAGCCATGCGGCAGCGAGCCGCTGCGCGAGGGACGACAACCGGACCTGGCGGTCCGGGTTGTCCTTGTTGGTGTCCGCCAACCTCCGTCAGGACGACCCCGACCCTACCGCCGCAGCACACGACCTCAACTCCAGGTGCAGCCTGGCATCGGACCTGCCGACCGCGCAGAAGGCGCCCGGGCGAACCATGAACAGCCTGGATTCGTTGGAATATCGCCTCTACGCGGTCGACGTGCTGATCGGCAAGACCACAAGCGAGGGTGCCTTCCCTGCCAAGCACCAGGTCACCGACCTGTCCCTGTCCATCAGCCGAAAGCAGCAGCGCCCCCTGCCGCCCGGGCCGTGCACCAGCTCCCGACGGGGGACCAGCTCCTGCCAGGGGGACCAGCGCGCAGGGCCGGGCCATCCGGCCGGTTGACGCGAAGCGGCCGTACGTGCCGGTGGCCCCGGTCCCTCCGGAGAAGGAGGCGGGGCCACCGGCCGTTGGCGGATCGTGCTCCCGGCGCGGGTTACTTGGGCATGAGAACGGTGTCGACGATGTAGACGTTGGCGTTGGCCGTCTTGACGTTGCCGCAGACGACCTTGGAGGTGTCGTTGACGGTGTAGTCCTCGCCGGAGCCCTTCGTGGTGATCACGCCCTTCTGCAGGGTCTCGAAGCTGCCGTTCTCCAGCTGCTTCGGGGTGAGCCTCTGGCCGACGACGTGGTAGGTGAGGATCTTGGTGAGGGTGGCCTTGTCGGCGAGGACCTTGTCGAGGTCGGCCTTCGGGATCTTGGCGAAGGCGTCGTTCGTCGGCGCGAAGACCGTGATGTTCTCCGCGTTGTTGAGGGTGTCGACGAGGCCGGCCTTCTTCACGGCGGTGACCAGGGTGGACAGGGCCGGGTTGTTGGACGCGGCGGTGGCGACCGGGTCCTTGGCCATGCCGTCGAAGGAGCCCGCGCCCTCCTTCGGTACCCCGGCGCAGGCCGGGCCGAAGGGCTGGTCGTCGGTCGTCGGCGCCTCGGAGGGCGTGCTCGTCCGCGTCTTCGCCTCGTCTCCGGCGGCCGCGGTGGGGGCGGCCTTGGTGTCGCCGCCGGAGTCGGAGCAGGCGGCCAGGGAGAAGGGCAGCACGGTGGCAGCGGCGACGGCGATCGCGGTGCGGCGGATCTTCATGCTGTTCATGAGCTTTTACTCCTTGAAGGGCTTCTGTTCGCGTGTTGTGTGGGTGGTCGTGCTGCCCGGTGCGGCCTTCGGCCGCCCGGTGGTCTAGGTGACGGTGACGAAGACGCCGTGCCGGCCGCTGGCCCCGTCGGGGATGGTGCGGGTGCGCTGTTCGGTCTGGACCCGTCCGGTGCCGTCGGTGGCGCGGACGGTAAGCGTGTGGCCGCCGGGGGTGGCGTCCCAGCGGTAGGACCACTGGCGCCAGGTGTCCGAGCCGGCCTGGGTGGCGAGGTCGGCGTCTTGCCACGGGCCGTCGTCGACGCGTATCTGGACGCGGGTGATGCCGCGGTGTTGCGCCCAGGCGACGCCGGCGACCGTGACGGGGCCGGCCGACGGGCGGGCGAACGGCTTGGGGGTGTCGATGCGGCACTGGGTCTTGATCGGCGCCCGGCGGGCCCACCCGCGCTTCACCCAGTACGGGTCGTAGGAGTCGAAGGTGGTCAGCTCGATGTCGGTGATCCACTTGCAGGCCGACACGTACCCGTACAGACCGGGGACGAGCATCCGGACCGGGAAGCCGTGGTCGAAGGGCAGCGGCTCTCCGTTCATGCCGACGGCGAGCATCGCGTCCCGGCCGTCCATGACGTCCTCCACCGGGGAGCCGAGCGTCATTCCGTCCACCGACCGCGCCACCAGCTGGTCGGCCTCGCCTCCCCTGGACGGTGGCCGCACGTCGGCTTCCCGCAGGAGGTCGGCGAGGGGGACGCCGAGCCAGCGGGCACTGCCGACGTACGGACCACCGACCTCGTTCGAGACACAGGTGAGCGTGATGTCGCGTTCGATCAGGGGGCGGGCGAGGAGATCGGCGAGAGCGTAGGTGCGCGGGCGGGTGACGCCCTTGCCGTGGATCCGCAGCCGCCAG
>NZ_MWIG01000260.1:0-16193 GCF_002156145.1 Streptomyces sp. NRRL B-24572
CCCGCAAGTCCTGGTTCTGCGCGGCGGACGCGGTCATCTGCCTGGGCGCCGGGATCACCGCGACCGACGGCGTGCCGGTCGAGACGGTCGTCGACAACCGGCTCCTGGGGGAAGCGGGCACCCAGGTCCTCACCACCGGCGAGGGCTGGGCACACCTGGAGGGACACGGCGGCTGGGTCTTCCCGGAGGGCGCCGCCGAAGATCCGGAAGTCGTGCGCGTAGACGAAGACCGTGCGGCCCTCGGAGGCCAGCTTCTTCATCAGGTTCCGCACCCAGAGGATGCCCTCGGGGTCCAGGCCGTTGACGGGCTCGTCGAAGAGCAGCACCTGCGGGTCGCCGAGGAGGGCCGCCGCGATGCCGAGGCGCTGGCCCATGCCGAGCGAGAAGCCCTTCGAGCGCCGCTTGGCGACGTCCTGGAGGCCGACCACGCCGAGGACCTCGTCGACGCGCTGGGCCGGGATGCCGGCCAGCTGGGCGAGCGAGAGCAGATGGCTGCGCGCGCTCCGGCCGCCGTGCACGGCCTTGGCGTCGAGGAGCGCGCCGACCTGGCGGGGGGCGTTCGGCAGCTGCCGGAAGGGGTGGCCGCCGATCGTGACGTGGCCCGCGGTGGGCCGGTCGAGCCCGAGGATCATGCGCATCGTCGTCGACTTGCCGGATCCGTTGGGCCCCAGGAAGCCGGTGACGACACCGGGCCTCACCTGGAAGGAAAGGTTGTACACGGCCGTCTTGGCGCCGTAGCGCTTCGTCAGGCCGACTGCCTCGATCATTCTCCAGCCCCATCGACAGGTCGGTCGCATCCATGTCGGGGCGTGGCGGCCTGTGGCCGGAGCCCCCCGTATGAGCTAGGAGCTTATCCAGGCGTTGACGGTTCCGGCCAAGCCCGGGGAATCACGGGGGGGAATCAGGCGGCCCGCGGTCAGGCGTCCCGTTCCTTCAGTACCAGGTAGCCGCCGATGAGCGAGACCGCCACCCAGAGCACCATGATCCCGAGCCCGCCCCACGGGCCGTACGGAGCCTCCTCCGAGTTCATCGCGTCCGGGATGACCCGCATGACCTTCGAGCCGGCCTGGTCGGGGAAGTACTGGGCGACCTCCTTGGCCTTCGGGACCGCCGAGAGGATGTTCGAGACCAGGAGGAGGAAGGGCACCAGGATGCCGAGCGACAGCATCGACGAACGCAGCATCGCCGCCACGCCCATCGAGAACAGGGCGATCAGGCCCATGTAGAGCCCGGCGCCGATCACCGCGCGCAGCACGTTGTCGTCCCCGATCGAGGCACGGTGCCCGCCGAGCAGCGCCTGCCCCAGGAAGAAGGCGGTGAAGCTCGTCGCGAGCCCCACCAGGAGGGCGAGCCCGCCCGCCACCGCGACCTTCGAGAAGAGGAAGGTCGCGCGCTGCGGCACGGCGGCCAGCGAGGTGCGGATCATGCCGGAGGAGTACTCGGTCCCCACCACCAGGACGCCGAAGACCACCATCGCCAGCTGCCCCAGGATCATCCCGGAGAAGCTGATCAGGGTCGGGTCGAAGGTGGCCCTCTCGACCGCCCTCATGTCGTCGAAGGTGGCGTTCGTCAGGGCGCTCAGCCCCGCGCCCATCGCCACCGTGACGAAGAAGGCGCTCGCCAGCGTCCAGACGGTCGACGACACCGTCCGGATCTTGGTCCACTCGGACTGCAGGACCGCGGATGCCACTGCCATCGATCAGGCTCCCTCGGAGGTCGTGCCCCACTGGGGGCCGGGCGCCGCGGCGCCGCTGTGGACGTCGGTGCCGCCGTGTACGTCGGTGCCGTGCGCGTGGTACTCCACCGCGGCGGCCGTCATCTGCATGAACGCTTCTTCGAGGGAGGCGCGCTGAGCGCTCAGCTCGTGCAGCACGAGCCCGTTCTCCGCCGCCAGCTCGCCCAGCTTCTCCGTGCTCGCCCCGTCCACCTCGAGGGTGCCGTTGCCCGCCTCGATCACGAGGAATCCGTTGGCGTGGAGCACGTCCCGCAGCCGTTCCTGCTGCGGCGAACGCATCCGGACATAAGTCCGGGAATTCTGCTGGATGAAATCCGCCATCGACGTGTCGGCCAGCAGCTTTCCCTGCCCGATCACGATCAGATGATCGGCCGTCAGCGCCATTTCACTCATCAGATGGCTGGAGACGAAGATCGTCCGGCCCTCGGCCGCCAACGCCTTCATCAGATTGCGGATCCAGTGAATTCCCTCGGGGTCCAGACCATTGACGGGTTCGTCGAACATCAGGATCTCGGGATCGCCCAGGAGCGCCGACGCGATGCCGAGCCGCTGCCCCATGCCGAGGGAGAAACCCTTCGACTTCTTCCTCGCGACCGCCGTCAGACCCACCAGGTCGAGCACCTCGTCCACCCGGCTCGCCGGGATGCGGTTGGACTGCGCCAGACACAGCAGGTTGTTGTACGCCGAACGGCCGCCGTGCATCGCCTTGGCGTCGAGCAGCGCCCCGATGTACTTCAGCGGCTCGTCCAGGTCCCGGTAGTGCTTGCCGTCGATCCGGACCGTCCCGCTCGTCGGGTTGTCCAGGTCGAGCATCATCCGCATCGTCGTCGACTTGCCCGCCCCGTTCGGCCCGAGGAAGCCGGTGATCATGCCGGGACGGACCTGGAAGGAGAGGTGGTCGACCGCGGTCTTCGCCCCGTAGTGCTTGGTCAGGCCCTCAAGCTCGATCATGCGTCCCAAACTAAGGGCGCGCAAAACCCCCCGCCACCGGAATGACGGGGGGTCTTTTCTACGCCCGGGGGCGCTCGGCCCTACGCCCGGGGGTGCTTAGCGCGACTGCTGGGCCGGGACGCCGGCCGTGCGCTCGTCGTCGATCGGGGAGCCGGCCGCCGCCACCGCGGCACCGGTCAGCGTCGCCAGCATCTCGCGGACGTTGGTCAGCTGCGCGTTGATCGAGTCGCGGCGGTTCGTCAGCGCCGCGAGCTCGCGCTCCGATTCCGAACGGATCCGGTCGGCCTTGGCGTTCGCGTCGGCCACGATGTCCTCGGCCTGGCGCTGCGCGGTCTCCACCGTCTGACGGGCCCGGCGCTCCGCGTCCGTGCGCAGCTTCTCGGCCTCCAGGCGGAGCTGCTCGGCGCGGTGCTCGATCTCCGCGAGGCGCTTCTCGGCCTTCGCCTGACGCGAGGCGAGGTCCCGCTCCGACTGCTCGCGTCGCTTCGCCAGGTTCGTCTCGAAGTCCGCGGCGGCCTGGGCGGCCTTGGCGCGGGTCTCCTCGAAGAGGGCGTCCGCCTCCTCACGCTTCGACTGCGCGTCCTTCTGCGCCTCGGCGCGCAGCGTGTTGGCCTCGCCCTGCGCCTTCTCGACGATCCGGACGCCCTCGTCCTCGGCCTTCACCTTGCGCTCGGCCGCGAAGGACTCCGCGTCGTTGCGCACCTGCTGGGCGGCCGACTCGGCCAGCTCGCGGTGCTGCTCGGCCGCGCGACGGGCCTCCTCGCGCAGGTCCTTCGCCTCCTCCTCGGCGAGCCGCAGGATCTTCTCGACACGGGCACCGAGACCGGCGTACGACGGCTCGGCGTCGGTGACCTGCGCCTGGGCGTTCTGCGTCTCGAGGTGGAGCTCCTCGATCCGCTTCTCCAGCGAGGTGATGCGGGACAGGGCACTGTCGCGGTCGGCCACGAGCTTGGTAATGCGGTCGTCCACCTGACCGCGGTCGTAACCGCGCCGCACGAGCTCGAAGCCGAAGGGGGAGGAAGTGTCGCTCATGGGGTTCCTGTCGAATGAGACCGGTGAGGTGTTAGAGGGAATCCTAGGGGCCGAAGCGGCGTGTCATCGAGCGTATGCCCGTTTGATCTGGAGAATGTCCAGCCTTTTGAGTGGCTAGCCGTCCTGGGACTTGCCACCCGTACGAGTGGACCCCGACGACACACCCGCCTTGACCCCGTCCTTTCCGGCGGACGGCGTCTCGAAAGACTCCAACGCCTCCAGGACGTCCTGGACACGGGAGATCTCGGCATTGATGTCCTTGCGACGGCGCGTCAGCACCTCCAGCTCGCGCTGGCCCTCCGCGACCGTCTTCTCGGCCTCGGCCGCGGCCTCCGCACGGATCCGCTCGGCCTCCGCCTTGATGGCCTCGGCCTCCGCGATCAGCGAAGCCTTCTTCTGCGCGGCCTCCTTCAGCAGCCCGTCCGCCTTGCGGACCGCGGCGATCCGGACCTTGCTCGCCTCCGAACTCGCCTCGGAGACCAGCTCCTTCGCCTTCTCCTCCGCTTCGGCGCGCTGCTCCTCGGCCGCCTTCACCAGCTTGTCGACGCGCTCGCCGGCCGTCTTCATCTGCTCGGCCGACTCGCGCCGCGCCCGCTCGTGCAGCTCCTCGATCTCGCCCTCGATCCGGCCCCGCAGCTCCTCGGCCCGCTCCCTTATGGCCGTCGCGTCGCTGCGCGCTCCGACCAGGAGTTCGTCCGCGTCCGTACGGGCCTTCTCCACCAGCGCGTTGCCCTCCACGGTCGCCTCGGCGACGATCCGCTCGGCCTCCTTGCGGGCCGCGCCGACCATCGTGTCCGCCTGCGACTCGGCCTCCGTGGTGGCGCGCAGCGCCTCCTCCTGGGCCTTGGCGACGAGCTGGTCCGCCTGCTCGGCCGCGTCGGAACGCTTCCGGGCCCCGGCCTCGCGGGCCTCGTCGAGGATCCGGTCCGCCTCCTCGCGGGCCTCCGCGCGCATCTGCTCGCCCGCCGCGGCGGCGTCGGCCTTCACGCGCTCCGACTCGGTACGGATCCGCTCGGCGTCCCGCAGGGCCTCCGCGATCGCCTCGGCGCCCTCGGCGCGCAGCCGCTCGGCCTCCTCCGAGGCCGCGGCGACGGTGCGATCGGCCTCGGCACGGGCGTCCGCGCCGACCGAATCGGCCAGCTCGGCCGCCTCGTTCACGATCCGCTCGGCCTCGGCCGTCGCCTCGCCGACGAGGGTGTCGGCCTGCTCGGCGGCGTCCGTACGGCGCTTGTCGGCGGCCTTGCGGGCCTCGTCCAGGATCTGGTCGGCGTCGGCGAGCGCCGCGTTCCGCAGGGCCTGGGCGTGCGCCTCCCCGTCGGCCTTGACCTGCTCGGCCTCCGCGCGCAGCCGCTCGGCGTCCCGCTCGGTCGTCTCGCGCAGCTCGGCGGCCTCGGCCGCGATCCGCTCGGCCTCGGCCGTCGCCTCGCCGACGAGGGTGTCGGCCTGCTCGGCGGCGTCCGTACGGCGCTTGTCGGCGGCCTTGCGGGCCTCGTCGAGGACCCGTTCGCCCTCGGCACGGGCCTCGGCCCGCAGCGCCTCCGCCTGTGCCTCGCCCTCGGCCTTGACCCGCTCGGCCTCGGTCCGGAGACGCGCGGCGTCCTGCTCGGTCGTCTCCATGAGCTCGACCGCCTCGGCGGTGAGCCGCTCGGCCTCGGCCGTCGCCTCGCCGACGAGGGTGTCGGCCTGCTCGGCGGCGTCCGTACGGCGCTTGTCGGCGGCCTTGCGGGCCTCGTCGAGGACCCGTTCGCCCTCGGCACGGGCCTCGGCCCGCAGCGCCTCCGCCTGTGCCTCGCCCTCGGCCTTGACCTGCTCGGCCTGCTCAAGGAGCTCGGCGGCCTCGGTTGCGATCCGCTCGGCCTCGGTGGTGGCCTCGCCGATGAGGGCGTCCGCCTGCTCGGCCGCGTCCGCACGCCGCTTGTCGGCGGCCTGCCGGGCCTCGTCCAGGACCTGCTCCGCCTCGGCCGCGATCCGCTCGGCCTCCGCGCGCGCCTCGCCGACCGTCGTCTCGGCGCGCTCGGCGGCCTCCGAACGGATCCGGTTCGCGTCGTCCCGGGCGTCCGCGCGCGTGCGGGCCGCGTCCTGCTCGGCCGAGGCGAGCGAGTCCGTCGCCTCCGTCCGTACCCGCTGCGCGTACTCGGCGGTGTCCGCCCGCAGCTTCTCCGCCTCGGCGAGCGCGTCCGTGACCGTCCGCTCCGCCAGCGCCTTCGCGGCCTCCGACTCCTCCTGGGCACGCGCCCGCGTGGCGGCGGCGTCCTCGGACGCCCGCTCCCGCTCCTCGTACGCGTCGGAGCGGACCCGGTCCGCCTCCTCCTGCGCCTCGGTGCGCGTCCGCTCGGCCGCGTGCTCGGCGGCGGAACGCAGCCCGGCGATCTCCTCCTCGGCCTGCTCGCGCAGCCCGGCGACGGAGTCCCGCACCTCCTGGGCGGCTCGCGAGGCTGCGGCGACCATCTCGGTCGCCCGCGTGTCCGCCTCCTCGACCAGGCGCTGCGCCTCGGCCTGCGCGTCCTCGACCCGCTTGCGGGCGGCCGCGAGGAGCTCCTCGGACTGCTCCCGGGCGTGCTCGCGCTCCCGGCCGGCCTCGGAGCGGGCCGACTCCAGGATCTCCTCGGCCTCCCGGCGGCGCCGGACGGCCTCCTCCTGCGCGGCGGCAAGGGCCTCGGCGGCCTCGGCGCCCACCCGCTCGGCGGCGGCCGCGGCCTCGGCCCGCAGCCGGTCGGCGGTCTCCTGGGCCTCCGACCTCAGCCGCTCGGCCTCCTCGGAGGCCTCCGTGCGGAGCCGTACCGCCGCGGACTCGGCCTCCGTACGCGTCGTGGACGCGTCCGAGGCGGCCTCGGCGCGCAGCCGCTCGGCCTCCTGCTCGGCCTGCTCCTGGAGCGTACGGATCCGCTCGGCGGCCTCGGCGCGCAGCCGCTCCGTCTCCTCGGCGGCCTCGCGCCGGATCCGCTCGCCCTCGGCCCGCGCCTCGGTGAGCTCCTCACCGGCGGCCGCGACCTTCGCCTCGGCGTCGGTGTGCAGCCGGGTCAGCTCCTCGGCGGCCTCCGCGCGGCGCGCCTCGGCGGCCCGCTCGGCGTCCGCGCGCAGCCGGGCGGCGGCCTCCTCGGCCGCGGTCTTCACCGACTCGGCCTGCTCCTCGGCCTCGGCTCGCAGCCGCTCGGCCTCGGCACGGGTGCGCTCCAGGGTCTCCTCGGCCTGGGTGCGGAGCGTCTGGGCGCGCTCCATCGCCTCCGACTTGACCCGCTCGCTCTCGGCGCCGGCCTTGGTGCGCTGCTCCTCGGCGTCCGTACGGGCCTTGGTGAGGAGCTCCTCGGCGGTCTTCGCCGCCTCCTCGATCTGCTGGAGGGCCTCGCGGCGGGCCTCGGAGCGGATCCGCTCGCCCTCGTCGACGGCCTCGGCGCGCAGCGCCTCGGCCTCGCCGCGCAGCCGGCGGGCCTCCTCCTGGAGCTCGACCGTCTTGGCGCGGTACTCCTTGGTGTCGTCCTTGGCCGAGCCGAGCAGTTCGTCGGCCTGCTCCCCGGCCTCGGCGCGCAGCCGGTCCGCCTCGGTCTCGGCCTCGCGGCGGACCCGCTCGGCCTCCTCGGCGGCCTTGCGGGTGGTCTCCCGGGCGTCCTCGGACGCCTTGGTGAGGATCTCCTCGGCGCTGCGGGCGGCCTTCGCGAGCGCGGCGGCGGAGTCCTCGGCGGCGGCCGTGACGGCCTTCTCGGAGGCCTCGGTGACGAGCTTCTCCGCCTGGGCGGTGGCCTCGCGGAGCTTCTCCTCGGCCTCCGCCTTGAGGGCCTCGGCCTCCTTGGTGGCCTCGCCGACGAGCCGGGCGATCTCCGTCTTCGCGGTGCGGGTGCGCTGCTCGTTGACCTGCTCGGCGGAGGAGAGCTGCCGGGCGGCGGCCTCCTTGGCCTCGGTGAGGGCCTTCTCGGCCTCGGCGCGGGCGACCCGGAGCTTCTCCTCGGCCTCCTGCATGCGCTGTTCGGCGGCGCGGGAGAGCTCGGTGGCCTGCCGGCGGGCCTGGTCGGTCTCGGTGGCGGCGGTCGAGCGGAGCTGCTCGGCGTGGCTGGTGGCCTCCTGCGCCTGGCTGGAGGCGGCGCTCAGGAGCCGCTCGGCGTCCTTGCGGGCGCGCAGCAGAATCGCTTCGGCCTCGGTACGGGCGGCCTCCGCCTCGGCGCCGACGCGGCGGCTGGTCTCCTCGGCGAGCCGGGTGGCCTCGGCGCGGGCGGCGGCGAGGGACTGCTCGGCCTCGGCGCGGGACTCCTCCATCAGGCGGCGGGCCTGGGACTCCGTGCGGGCGCGCAGCTGTTCGGCCCAGGCGACGTTCTCGTTGACGTGCGCCTCGACGGTCTGGCGGCGCTCGTTGAGCTCCTGGTCGAGCTGCTGGCGGCGCTGGACGGCCTCGTTGTGCAGTTCGGCCTGGAGCCGGGCCTGGTGCTCGGCGTGCTCCTGGAGGATGCGCTGGGTCTGGGCGCGGGCCTCGCGCAACTCGCGCTCGGCGTCCTGGCGGAGCTGTTCGGCCTGCGCCTGCGCGTTCCGCAGCAGCTGCTCGGCCTGGTAGCCGATGTCGGCGCTGTCGTACGCGGGCCGGGACGCGATGGTGCGGCGCGCCTCGTGGAGCTTGGCGCGCAAGACCTCGACCTGGTAGCCCAGGTCCTCGGCATGCTGGACGGCCTTCTCGCGTTCGGTCTTCAGCCGGTCCATCTCGGCTTCGAACCTGGCGAGATGGTCGTCTTCAGCTCGGCGGCTCTCCTGGTGTTCGTAGCCCCGCACTGCGCGGTCCCATCCGTCCCCTGGTCGCAACACTCCTACGAGCACGCCCTCACGGCCGAGGACGGACCCCCGGGGAATCGTGGCAGATCGGACGACCCCGACATCCCGACTTCGATGCCGCACGGAGCGGCCCCGACCGGCCCCGGCCCGGAGCCGCCCACTCTACCGGGCCGGGAATCCGGAGGTCAGTGCTCCGCTGAGGAGTGGTCAGTGGACGGCTCGGCCGAGGTGACCAGTTCCGTGAGGACGCCGTGGCAGTCCTTGGGGTGGAGGAAGGTGATCCGGGAGCCCATGGAGCCGATCCGCGGCTGGTCGTAGAGGACCCGTACGCCCTTCTCGCGGATGGCGGCGGCGTCCCCGTCGACGTCCGCGGTGCCGAACGCGATGTGGTGCACGCCCTCGCCGTTCTTGGCGAGCCACTTGCCCACCGCCGAGTCCTCCCGGGTGGGCTCCAGGAGCTGGAGGTAGGAGGCCCCGCCGTCCGAGGTCTCGTTGATCTTGAGCATGGCCTCGCGGACACCCTGCTCCTCGTTGACCTCGGAGTGGAAGACCTCGAAACCGTACGTGGCACGGTAGAACTCGACGGTCTTGTCCAGGTCGAAACAGGCGATCCCGATGTGGTCGATACGCGTCAGCATGGCTCCAGTGCACCGCCGGAACGGTGGTTACGCAACGTGCGCGCGATCACACCATCGGGCCGGTGACCGTTCGCCGCACCGCTCAGTACATTGGCGGTAAACCCTCGTTCACTCCTCATCCCAAGGGGCCGTGCCTCATGTCTGGAACGACCGGTACCACCTCAGTGATCGTCGCGGGCGCCCGCACGCCCATGGGTCGCCTCCTCGGCTCGCTCAAGTCCTTCTCGGGCGCCGACCTCGGCGGCTTCGCCATCAAGGCGGCCCTCGACCGCGCCGGCATCGGCGGCGACCAGGTGCAGTACGTGATCATGGGCCAGGTGCTCCAGGCGGGCGCCGGGCAGATCCCCGCCCGTCAGGCCGCCGTCAAGGCCGGCATCCCGATGAACGTCCCCGCGCTCACCATCAACAAGGTGTGCCTGTCGGGTCTCGACGCCATCGCGCTCGCCGACCAGCTCATCCGCGCCGGTGAGTTCGACATCGTCGTCGCCGGTGGCCAGGAGTCCATGACCAACGCCCCGCACCTGCTGCCGAAGTCCCGCGAGGGCTTCAAGTACGGCGCCATCGAGATGCTCGACGCCATGGCGTACGACGGCCTCACCGACTCCTTCGAGGGCATCGCCATGGGCGAGTCCACGGAGAAGCACAACACCCGCCTCGGCATCGGCCGCGAGGTGCAGGACGAGCTCGCCGCCCTCTCGCACCAGCGCGCCGCCGCCGCGCAGAAGAACGGCATCTTCGAGGCCGAGATCACCCCGGTCGAGATCCCGCAGCGCAAGGGCGAGCCGGTCGTCTTCTCCAAGGACGAGGGCATCCGCGCCGAGACCACCGCCGAGTCCCTCGGCAAGCTCCGCCCGGCCTTCACCAAGGACGGCACCATCACCGCCGGCACCGCCTCGCAGATCTCCGACGGCGCCGCCGCCGTGGTCGTCATGAGCAAGGCCAAGGCGCAGGAGCTGGGCCTGGAGTGGATCGCCGAGATCGGCGCCCACGGCAACGTGGCGGGACCGGACAACTCCCTCCAGTCGCAGCCGTCCAACGCGATCCTGCACGCCCTCAAGAAGGAGGGCCTGGAGGTCTCCGACCTCGACCTGATCGAGATCAACGAGGCCTTCGCCGCCGTCTCGCACCAGTCCATGAAGGACCTCGGCGTCACCCCCGAAAAGGTGAACGTCAACGGTGGCGCCATCGCGCTCGGCCACCCGATCGGCATGTCCGGCGCCCGTCTGGTGCTGCACCTGGCCCTGGAGCTCAAGCGGCGCGGCGGCGGTGTCGGCGCGGCCGCCCTGTGCGGTGGCGGCGGCCAGGGCGACGCGCTGATCGTGCGCGTCCCCGGCAACGGCAAGTAAGCACCCGGCTCAACCGGCAAGGAGCAGTTGCACATGGTGGACGTCCCCGAACTCGTCGCCCAGGCACGGGAGGGCAGGCCGCGGGCCGTGGCCCGGCTGATCTCGCTCGTGGAGGGGGCGTCCCCGCAGCTGCGCGAGGTGATGGCGGCGCTCGCGCCGCTCACCGGCGGCGCGTACGTGGTGGGCCTGACCGGCTCGCCGGGCGTGGGCAAGTCCACGTCGACGTCCGCGCTGGTCTCCGCGTACCGCCGGGCGGGCAAGCGGGTCGGCGTCCTCGCCGTCGACCCGTCCTCGCCGTTCAGCGGGGGAGCGCTCCTCGGCGACCGGGTCCGGATGTCGGAGCACGCCTCCGACCCGGGCGTCTACATCCGCTCCATGGCCACCCGCGGCCACCTGGGCGGGCTCGCCTGGTCCGCCCCGCAGGCCATCCGCGTCCTGGACGCGGCCGGCTGCGAGGTGATCCTCGTGGAGACCGTCGGCGTCGGGCAGTCGGAGGTGGAGATCGCCTCGCAGGCCGACACCTCGGTCGTGCTCCTCGCCCCCGGCATGGGCGACGGGATCCAGGCCGCGAAGGCGGGCATCCTGGAGATCGGCGACGTGTACGTGGTGAACAAGGCCGACCGGGACGGCGCGGACGCCACCGCCCGGGAGCTCAACCACATGCTGGGCCTCGGCGAGGCGCG
The DNA here is from genome assembly GCF_002156145.1 of Streptomyces sp. NRRL B-24572. NCBI lineage: Bacteria > Bacillati > Actinomycetota > Actinomycetes > Kitasatosporales > Streptomycetaceae > Streptomyces > Streptomyces sp. NRRL B-24572. Next base: position 11,138 of record NZ_MWIG01000260.1, read on the forward strand.
GGCCGCGGGCGACTGGCGGCCGCCGATCGTCAAGACGGTCGCGGCGCGCGGCGAGGGCATCGACGAGGTCGTGGAGGCCCTGGAGAAGCACCGCGCCTGGATGGAGGAGCACGGGGTCCTGGCGGAGCGCCGCCGGGCCCGTGCCGCGCGCGAGGTGGAGACCATCGCGGTCACGGCCCTGCGCGAGCGCATCGGCGACCTGCACGGCGACCGGCGCCTGGACGCCCTCGCCGAGCGGATCACGGCGGGCGCCCTCGACCCGTACGCGGCCTCGGACGAGCTGGTCGCGAGCCTGACCGGAAACTGACCCCCGGCACGTACGAGAAGGGCCCCTCCGGTCGCCGGAGGGGCCCTTCTCATCTCTGTCAGGTCACGGCTTGCCGCGGCGGCCGCGGAGCTGCTCGGCGACGGGCTTCAGGGACTGGTGGAGGTCGCCGAGCGCCTCGCCGCTGAGCTGGTCGATGAAGTGCTTGCGCACCGACTCGACGTGGTGCGGGGCGACCTTGCGCATGGTGTCCATGCCGTCGTCGGTCAGGACGGCGTAGAGCCCGCGGCGGTCGGACTCGCAGTTCTCGCGGCGTACGAGCCCCGCGTTCTCCATCCGGGTGATCTGGTGGGAGAGCCGGCTCTTCGACTGGAGGGTGGCGGCGGCGAGGTCGCTCATGCGCAGCCGCCGCTCCGTCGACTCCGAGAGGTTCACGAGGATCTCGTAGTCGTTCATCGTCAGGCCGAAGGGCTGGAGGTCCCTCTCCAGCTGGTACGTCAGCATTCTCTGGACGTCCAGGAACGTGCGCCAGGCGCACTGCTCGCCGTCGGTGAGCCAGGGGGTGGCGGTCTCGGTCTCCATGTATGGATTCTACCTAAGAAGTTGAATACTTGACGAAGTCTGGGAGCGCGCGTTCGATGACGTCACACTCCGCAGACTACCGCTCACAGACCGAAGCGACGCTGGAGGTCCCCGAGCTGGCCGGGAAGTCGCGGCACCGAACCCAGCGGCCCCTGGCCGGAACCAGCCGCCCCGTGCCCGCCCGGGACGCCCGCCTGCGCCGGCGGCGCGCCGACCGCCCGCTCCGCCATCAGCAGCTCCGTCGACTGGAGCAGTACCGTACCCGCCCCCACGAACTCGAACTGGTGCTCCTCGCCCGAGGTCCCGCCGATGCCCGTCAGCGCACGGACGCCGCCCATCACGCCGGTCATGTAGCCGTGGTCGTAATGGTGACAGGGCGAGGGGCAGTCCGCCCAGCCCACCAGCGCCTGCGGGTCCACCCGCAGCGGCGGCTCCATGAAGACCACCGGACCGTTCGACGCGGCCACGAACTTGCCCGTGCCGATCAGCGTCACGAAGCCCGGCACGATCGACTGCTTCAGCGCCAGCGAGGGCTGGTAGGCCAGCAGGTTGCCGGACCGGATCGTCAGATTGCCCTCGTCCAGGTCGTACGAGTTCACGTCGAAGGACCGGTCCGCCAGCAGCATCTTCCCGCTGCCCTCGGCCACCACCCAGTCGCTCGCGTGCAGCGGCGAGTGGAAGGACGTCCTTACGAGGCGGTCGAGCCGCCCGTGCCCGATGCCGTTGAACTCGATCCGCCCGTAGTAGGCGATCATCTTCCCCTTCTGCAGGAACCACTGGGAGCCCTTGAGCTCCACGCAGAAGGTGTACGGATTGACGTTGTCGTCCGACGGCAGGGTCATCGGATCGTGGATCACGGGACCGGTCACAGCTTTTCCTCCGAGGCCTGCACGTACACCACACCGTTGCCGCTCAGCTCCAGCTGGAAGGCCTCGCCCGAGCCGCGCCCCACCATGTCGCGCCAGCCGAGCGCGGTGGACAGCTTGTTCTGCACGTCGCCGCGGTGCGCCACGTACGCCTGCGGGTCGACGTGCACCGGGCGGCCGGGGGCGATCGGCAGCTCGATCACCCCGCCGTGCGCCATCACGGCCACCGAGCCGTGCCCGCGCAGGGTCGTGGTGAACAGGCCCTGGCCGGTCACCTGGCCGCGGACCATGCCCATGACCCCGCCCTGCGAGCCCATGAACATCGTGCCCTGCTCCAGGGTCCCGTCGAAGGCGAGCAGCCGGTCGGCCTCGACGTACAGGGTGTCGCCGGCCAGCGCGACCACGTGGACGTGGTGCCCGCCGTGCCCGAACATCACCGTGCCGTTGCCCTCGACCGACATCAGCGGGGTCGCCTCGCCGGCCACCCGGCGGCCGATCATCGACATCAGGCCGCCCTGACCGCCCGCCATGTTCGGCGTGAAAGTGACGTCGCCGCGGTACGCGAGCATCGCGCCGCGCTGGCTGAACATCCGCTGCCCGGGGATGACGGTCGCCTCGACCATCTTCGAGTTGATCTCGCGGAACGGCATCAGACGTCACCGCCGATCGTGTTCCGCTCGCTCGGCTGCACGTAGACGAGCCCGTCGCCCTCGAAGCGGATCTGGAAGGCCTCGCCGCCGCCCTCGCCCATGAGGGTGCGGAAGGTCACACCCGACTGGAAGTGCTGCTGGAGGTTGCCCTGGTGGGCGATGTACGCGCCCGGGTCGACCTGGAGCGGATACTGCGGGGTCACCCGCAGCACCACCGCCGGGCCGTCCGACATGATCGCCGCCTGGCCCGTGCCCTCGACCGTGGTCGTGAACAGACCGTTGCCGGTGGCGCCGCCGCGCAGCCCCGTGAAGGAGGTGCCGGTGCGCAGCCCCGCGTCCGTGCAGAGCAGATTGCTCGCCTCCACCCAGAGCTTGTCGCCGTGCAGCGAGACGAGGTTGATCTCGGAGGCCCGGTCGGCGAACCAGCAGGTCCCCTGGCCGCGCACCTCCATCACCTCCATCTGCTCACCCGTGAGCCGGCGGGTCACCATGCCGCGCAGGCCCTCACCGCCGCCGCTCATCTTCTTGAACGCCATCTGGCCGTCGTAGGCGACCATCGAGCCGTTCTTCGCCTTGACGGCGTCGCCGGCCATGGAGACCGCGAGCACCTTGCTGCCTTGGAGTCGGAACGTTGCCACCCGAGGAAGGTACTGGGCCCCCGGCTAAAGAGACAGCAAAGTCGGCGTGCACAATGGACGGGCCCTTGTGCATCCGTTCACAAGATCGAACGAAGGTGACCCCCTCCGTGGACATCAAGACCGCTTCCTCCCTCCACCGGCTCCGGCTCGTCTCCGCGCCGGAGGCCGTCTCGTTCCTGCTCCTGCTGGTCTGCTCGGTGCTCAAGCGGACGACGGACTTCAACGCGGTTCCGGTCATGGGCGCGATCCACGGCATCCTCTTCATCCTGTACGTCCTCTTCTGGCTGGACGCCTGGAACAGGACCAAGTGGAGCTTCGGGACCGCCGCCCTCTACTTCGTCCTCTCGGTGCTGCCCCTGGGCGGCTTCTACGCCGAGCGGAAGCTGAAGCGCGCGGCCGCGGACGCGGTCATCGCCTCCCGCGCGCGGGCCGAGGCGGCCCAGGACGCGGTGAAGGCATGATCGTCGCGTTCTCCGTCACCCCCCTCGGCGTGGGGGAGGAGGTCGGCGAGTACGTCGCCGACGCCGTCCGGGTCGTCCGGGAGTCCGGGCTGCCGAACCGCACCGACGCCATGTTCACCTCCATCGAGGGCGACAGCTGGGACGAGGTCATGGACGTCGTGAAACGCGCCGTCGCCGCCGTCGAGGCCCGCGCGCCGCGCGTCTCGGTGGTCATGAAGGTCGACATCCGCCCGGGTGTGACGGACGGCCTGACCGCGAAGGTCGAGACGGTGGAGCGCCACCTCGGCGCCTGACGCCGCACCGTTCGAACGGACGGAGCCCCCGGGTCCTGACTCAGGACCCGGGGGCTCCGTGCTGCGGCCCGGCCTCACGCCGCCTCCGGCTGCGAGACCGCGATGCCCAGCGGGGTCCGCTCGTACAGCACCTGGTGGCCGTACCGCCGCGAGGTCAGCAGCCCCGCGTCCCGCAGCACCGCCAGGTGCGCGGAGACGGACGAGGGCGCCCTGCCCAGGAGATGGGCGAGCGCCGTCGTCCCCATCGGCTCGGCCAGGGCGCACAGGACGTCCGCCCGCACCGGGCCGAGCAGCCGGGCAAGCGCCTCGGGGGTGCGGTCCCGGGGCTCGGACCACAGCCCGCCGATCCCGCGCGCCGGATAGACCACCGTCGGCTGCCACGGCGGATCGAACCCGCTCACCACGTCCGGCCAGGTGAACACCGACGGCATCAGGACGAGCCCCTGCCCGTCGAGCGGCCGGTCGTGCTCCCCGGGATAGTCCACCCGCAGCGTGGCCGTCTCCGCCGCCCAGTCGAAGGCCGGGTGCAGCTCGCCCAGGAGCCGTTCGAACCCGCCCTCCGCCAGCCGCCGCGAGTGGTACGCCACGTCCGCCTCCAGGAGCGCGCGCAGCCGTGGCCACTCCGGGGCGATCAGCGCCTCGTACGCGGCCCGGAGCAGGTCCGCGAGCCGCAGCACCGCCCCGGCGGGGTCCGCGAGCAGCCGCCGCCCCTCCGGGGTGTCCGCCGCTCCCGGCGTCTCCGCGAGCGCCCGCTCGAAGTCGTCCAGGACGAGCGCGGGATCGGTCTCCCGTACGGCGGCGATCTCGTCCTCGAAGGCGGCGGCGGGGCCGAGGGGCGGGGGGTAGAGGAAGTCCGGGCTGTGCCCGCGCAGCGGCATGAGCAGCTGCAACGGCCCGAGATCGAGCTCCCGCGCGGCGCCGGCGATCCGCCGCATCCAGGGCAGGTGGTAGCCCTGCTTCGCGGGCCGCGCGAGCACCCGCACGGCGGAGTGCGTCTCCCAGAGCGGCGAGATCGCGAACCGGATCCGCAGCGGGTCGGCCTCACCGAAACGCAGGTGGTACGGCACGGGCCCCTCCAAAGGATGCGGCTGAACATTCGCCTGGAGCCGAAAGTCTAGGGCGCGGCCCGTGTGCCGGGCACGCTGCGCCCATGCCCGAGAACGACACCCGGACGCCGGCGACGGCGCCCGCGAACACCCCTGCCCCCGCACCTTCGGCGCCTGCCGCAGCCACCACCGCGCCCGCGACCCCGGCGCAGACCGGGGGCCCCACGGCCGCGGCGGCCCCCGGTCTGCGCCGGG
>NZ_MWIG01000261.1:0-25369 GCF_002156145.1 Streptomyces sp. NRRL B-24572
ACCCTCCACACCCCCCACCGACCCGGGACAATGACAACGTGATCACTTCGCCGCCACGAAGCCCCGACGGACACTCCGACGGACATCCCGGCAACGGCGCCGGCCCCGGAGAGGCCGCCGGAGACGGGCCGACCCCCCGGAACGGGACCGGAGAGGCCGCCGCCCCCGGCAGCTCCCGGAACGGGACCGGGAACCGCCGGCCGTCCGAGGCGACCCCGTACGTCGACCTCACCCGGGCCGAGTGGAGCGCCCTGCGCGACAAGACGCCGCTCCCCCTCACCGCCGACGAGGTCGAGCGGCTCCGCGGTCTCGGGGACGTCATCGACCTCGACGAGGTCCGGGACATCTACCTCCCGCTCTCCCGGCTGCTCAACCTGTACGTGCAGGCCACCAGCGGTCTCCGCGGCGCGCTGAACACCTTCCTCGGCGAGAGCGCCGAGCAGCGCGGCACCCCCTTCGTCATAGGAGTCGCCGGTTCGGTGGCCGTCGGCAAGTCGACGGTCTCCCGCCTCCTGCAGGCGCTGCTCGCCCGCTGGCCCGAGCACCCGCGCGTGGAGCTGGTGACCACGGACGCCTTCCTCTATCCGATGGAGGAGCTGAAGGCGCGCGGCCTGATGTCCCGGAAGGGTTTCCCCGAGTCGTACGACCGCCGGGCCCTGACCCGCTTCGTCGCGGACGTGAAGGCGGGCAAGGACGAGGTCACGGCACCGGTCTACTCGCACCTGATCTACGACCGGGTGCCCGGCGAGCGGCTCGTGGTGCGCCGCCCGGACATCCTCATCGTGGAGGGCCTGAACGTCCTCCAGCCGGCCCTGCCCGGCAAGGACGGCCGCACCCGTGTCGGTCTCGCCGACTACTTCGACTTCTCGGTGTACGTGGACGCCCGCCCCGAGGACATCGAGCGCTGGTACCTGAACCGCTTCCGCAAGCTGCGCGACACCGCGTTCCAGGACCCGTCCTCGTACTTCCGGCGCTGGACGCAGGTCTCCGAGGAGGAGGCCTTCGACTACGCCCGCACGATGTGGCGGACCATCAACAAGGTGAACCTCCTGGAGAACGTGGCCCCGACCCGCGGCCGGGCGACCCTCGTCGTCCGGAAGGGCTCCGACCACAAGGTGCAGAGGCTGAGCCTCCGCAAGCTCTGATGTCCGTAAGCTCGGCCCATGTTGCATCTGCGGATGATCGTCCCGGCGGACCGCACGGCGGCCGCGGTCGAGCTGATCGAGTCGACGGTCGGCACCACGCACCTGGTGGTGCTTCCCGGCGCGGCCAGGGAACCCGTCGGTGACCTGGTCCTGTGCGACATGGCGCGCGAGTCGGCCGACGAACTGCTGCACGGGCTGCGGAACATGGAGATCGACCGGGACGGGTCGATCGCGGTGGAGAACATCGACCTGTCGATGTCCACGCGGGCGGACACGGCCGAGGAGGATGCCCCCGGCGAGGGCGCGGACGCCGTGATCTGGGAGCAGCTGGCGGAGGCGACCCACGAGGAGTCGACGCTCTCCTTCACCTATCTCTCGTTCATGGGGCTCGCGACGATGATCGCGGCCTGCGGCGTCGTCCTGGACAACACGATCCTGATCGTGGGCGCCATGGCGGTCGGCCCGGAGTTCGGTCCGCTCGCCGGGGTGTGCACGGCGATCGTGCAACGGGCGCCGAGGCTGGCGGCCCGCTCGCTGACGGCGCTGCTCATCGGCTTCCTGACGGCGATCCTGGCGACGACCCTGTTCAGCCTGCTCATGGACTGGCTGGGCCTGTTCAGCGACTCGATGCTGGACGCGGAACGTCCGCAGACCAGCTTCATCTGGCAGCCGGACCCGTTCTCGTTCGTGGTGGCGCTGCTGGCGGGCGCGGCCGGCACCCTCTCCCTGACGTCGTCCAAGTCGGGCGCCCTGGTGGGGGTGGCGATCTCGGTGACCACGGTCCCGGCGGCGGCGAACGCGGCGGTGGCGCTCAGCTACGGCGAGTTCGGGCAGATGGGGGGGTCGATCGGGCAGCTGCTGCTCAACCTGCTGGGGATCATGCTCGCGGGTACGGCGACCCTGGCCCTGCAGCAGCGGCTGTGGCGGACCCAGCGCGGGCGCCTCAAGCGCCGGCTGCGCAGGGGCTGACGCGGGCCGGGGGCACCTCGTACGAAAGGGCCCGCCGCACCGGACCTCCGGCGCGGCGGGCCCTCACGCATGTGCATGACGGTGCCTCAGAAAGGCTAGCCCAGCGCGGACTTCACGACGTCCGCGAGGCGCTGCGCGACCGCGCGGGCCTGCTCGATGTCGGCGGCCTCGACCATGACGCGGACCAGCGGCTCGGTGCCGGAGGGGCGCAGCAGGACCCGGCCGGTGGAGCCGAGCTCGCGCTCGGCGTCGGTGACGGCGGCGGCGAGTTCACCGGAGGTGGTGACCCGGGACTTGTCGACGTCCTTGACGTTGATGAGGATCTGCGGGAGCCGCTCCATGACGCCGGCGAGGTCCGCGAGCGACTTGCCGGTGGCGGCGACGCGGGCGGCCAGCATCAGGCCGGTGAGGGTGCCGTCGCCGGTGGTGGCGTGGTCGAGCACGATGACGTGACCGGACTGCTCGCCGCCGAGGGCGTAGCCGTTCTCCTTCATGGACTCCAGGACGTAGCGGTCGCCGACCGCGGTCTGGACGAGGTTCAGGCCCTCGCGCTCCATGGCGAGCTTGAAGCCCAGGTTGGACATGACGGTCGCGACGACGGTGTCGCCGCGCAGGGTGCCGGCCTCGCGCATGGCGAGGGCGAGCACGGCGAGGATCTGGTCGCCGTCGACCTCGTTGCCGGAGGCGTCCACGGCGAGGCAGCGGTCGGCGTCGCCGTCGTGGGCGATGCCCAGGTCGGCGCCGTGCTCGACGACGGCGGCCTTCAGCAGGTCGAGGTGGGTGGAGCCGCAGCCGTCGTTGATGTTGAGGCCGTCCGGCTCGGCGCCGATGGTGACGACCTGGGCGCCGGCCCGGGAGAAGGCCTCGGGCGAGACGTGGGAGGCGGCGCCGTGGGCCTCGTCGAGGACGATCTTCAGCCCGTCGAGACGGTTGGGGAGTACGGACATCAGGTGGGCGACGTACGTCTCGAAGCCCTCGCCGAAGTCGCGGACGCGGCCGACGCCGGCACCGGTCGGGCGCTCCCAGGGGGCGCCGGTGCGGTGCTCCTCGTACACGGTCTCGATCTTGTCCTCCAGCTCGTCGGCGAGCTTGTGGCCGCCGCGGGCGAAGAACTTGATGCCGTTGTCGGGCATGGCGTTGTGGCTGGCGGAGAGCATCACGCCGAGGTCGGCGCCGAGGACGCCGGTGAGGTGGGCCACGGCCGGGGTCGGCAGGACGCCGACGCGCAGCACGTCGACGCCGGCGCTGGCGAGGCCGGCCACGACGGCCGCTTCGAGGAACTCTCCGGAGGCGCGCGGGTCACGTCCGACCACGGCGGTGGGCCGGTGGCCCTCGAAGGTGCCCGCCTCGGCGAGCACGTGCGCGGCCGCGACGGACAGGCCGAGCGCCAGCTCCGCCGTCAGGTCCGCGTTGGCGACACCGCGTACGCCGTCCGTGCCGAAGAGTCGTCCCACAGCTGTCCTCCGAAAATACGTGCCCAAGCGAAAGAGAAAGAGGTTATGAAAAAACGTACGCCCCGACGGCACGGGCAGTGCCGCCGGGGCGTACGAAAGCAGCGAGCAGGCGTGATTAGCGCTTGCTGTACTGCGGAGCCTTGCGGGCCTTCTTGAGACCGGCCTTCTTCCGCTCGACCGCACGGTCGTCACGGGAGAGGAAGCCGGCCTTCTTCAGCGCCGGGCGGTTGTTCTCGACGTCCGCCTCGTTCAGCGCACGGGCCACGCCGAGGCGCAGGGCGCCGGCCTGGCCGGAGACACCGCCACCCGCGATGCGGGCGATGACGTCGTAGCGGTTGTCGAGCTCGAGCACCTTGAAGGGCTCGTTGACTTCCTGCTGGTGGACCTTGTTCGGGAAGTAGTCCTCGAGCGTACGCCCGTTGATCTTCCACTTGCCGGTGCCCGGAACGATCCGGACGCGGGCGATGGCGTTCTTGCGACGGCCCAGGCCGGCGGCCGGCTGCGGGTCGCCGAAGCGGGACGCGAGCGACTCGGAGGTGTACTCACCCTCGACGAGCTCGGTCTCGGTGGTGTACTCCTCAACGCCCTCGAACTCGTCGACGGGGGTCTCGGGGGTGGTCTCGGCCACGATGCTCCTCAGATTTCTTTCGTTCTTAGGGGGTGTGGCCGGGATTACTGCGCGACCTGGGTGATCTCGAACGGAACCGGCTGCTGGGCAGCGTGCGGGTGGTTCTCGCCCGCGTAGACCTTCAGCTTCGAGAGCATCTGACGGCCCAGGGAGTTCTTGGGGATCATGCCCTTGATGGCCTTCTCGACGGCCTTCTCGGGGTTCTTGTCGAGCAGCTCGTCGTAACGGACGGAGCGCAGACCACCCGGGAAGCCAGAGTGGCGGTAGGCCATCTTCTGGGTCTTCTTGTTGCCGGACAGGTGGACCTTGTCAGCGTTGATGATGATGACGAAGTCGCCCATGTCCATGTGGGGGGCGTAGACCGGCTTGTGCTTGCCTCGCAGGAGGTTCGCAGCCGTGGTCGCCAGACGGCCCAGGACGATGTCCTGCGCGTCGATGATGTGCCACTGGCGAGTGACATCGCCGGGCTTGGGGCTGTACGTACGCACTTCGTAGCCTTCGCTTCTTCAGTGGATGGAGTCCAGACACACCTGAAGCGATCATGCAGCTGGGGCCTGCACTGCCGGGTCACCGCCCGTATGCGAGCCACTGGTAACTGCTCCAGGGAACTTGCGTAAGGGCCCCTCGCGTGAGAACGGCGAAGCCAATACGCATAACAAACCGCAACAGTACCCGCGCCACCCCGGACGGGTCAAAACGCGCCGACCCCACCGCGCCCGCCCGGGGTCACCGCGCCCGCTCGACCCGCCGCTCGACCTCTCCCCACGCCGCGCTCGCACGGCCCGGCCCCAGGGGGCCTCCCCGGCTTCGCCCGGCTGCGCCGGACTCCGTCCGCCGGCCGTGGCCCGGGGCCGGGTCTCCCGCCGACCGCCCCAGGTCACCGCGCCCGCTCGACCCGCCGCTCGTCCCAGACCGGCTCCGACGTCTCCCGTACGACCCCGTCCGACCCGAAGACCAGGAACCGGTCGAAGCTCTTCGCGAACCACCGGTCGTGCGTGACGGCCATCACGGTCCCGTCGTACGACTCGAGCCCGTCCTGCAGCGCCTCCGCCGACTCCAGGTCCAGGTTGTCCGTCGGCTCGTCGAGCAGCAGCGCAGTGGTACCCGCCAGCTCCAGGAGCAGGATCTGGAACCGCGCCTGCTGCCCGCCCGACAGCTTGTCGAACGGCTGGTCCCCCTGCCGCTCCAGCTCGTACCGCCGCAGCACCGACATCGCCGCGCCCCGGTCCTTGGCGTGCTCGGTCCACAGGATGTCGACGAGCGGCCGCCCGGCCAGCTCGGGGTGGGCGTGGGTCTGCGCGAAGTGCCCCGGCACGACCCGCGCGCCGAGCTTCCACATCCCCGTGTGGGCGACCGTCGGATCCCCCGCGAGCAGCCGCAGGAAGTGCGACTTCCCGGACCCGTTCGAGCCGAGGACGGCGACCCGCTCCCCGTAGAAGATCTCGAGCGAGAACGGCTTCATCAGCCCGGTCAGCTCAAGGTTCTCGCAGGTCACGGCCCGCACCCCGGTCCGCCCGCCGCGCAGCCGCATGCGGATGTCCTGCTCGCGCGGCGGCTCCGGCGGCGGCCCCGCCTCCTCGAACTTCTTCAGCCGGGTCTGCGCCGCCGCGTACCGGGAGGCCATCTCGTGGCTGACCGCGGCCGCCTGCCGCAGGTTGACGACCAGCTTCTTCAGCTGCGCGTGCTTCTCGTCCCAGCGCCGCTTCAGCTCCTCGAAGCGGGCGAACCGCTCCCGCCGGGCCTCGTGGAAGGTGTCGAAGCCGCCGCCGTGCACCCAGACGTCGGAGCCGGCCGGGCCGGGCTCGACCGCGATGATCTTCTGCGCGCCCCGGGAGAGCAGCTCCCGGTCGTGGGAGATGAAGAGCACGGTCTTGCGGGTCTCCCGCAGCCGCTCCTCCAGCCACCGCTTGCCGGGCACGTCGAGGTAGTTGTCCGGCTCGTCGAGGAGCAGCACCTCGTCGGGCCCGCGCAGCAGCGACTCCAGGACGAGCCGCTTCTGCTCGCCGCCGGAGAGCGTCCGCACCTCACGGAACTGCGCCTTCTCGTACGGGACGCCGAGCGCGGCCATCGTGCAGATGTCCCAGAGGGTCTCGGCCTCGTACCCCTGCACCTCGGCCCAGTCGCTGAGGGCCTGCGCGTACTTCATCTGCGCGGCCTCGTCGTCGACGGTCATGATCAGGTGCTCGGCCGCGTCGACGGCCTTCGCGGCCTCCCGGATCCGGGGCTGGGCGACGGAGACCAGCAGGTCGCGGACGGTGGACTCGTCCCGTACGGAGCCGACGAACTGCGGCATCACGCCGAGCCCGCCGCTGACCGTGACCGTGCCGCCGTGCGGCTGGAGCTCTCCGGCGATCATCCGGAGCAGTGTGGTCTTGCCGGCGCCGTTGGCCCCGACGAGGGCGACGACGGCCCCCTCCCCGACCCGGAAGGAGGCGTCCCCGAGCAGGACCCTCCCGTCGGGAAGGTAGTACTCCAGATGCGCGGCCTCGACATGTCCCATGGGATGCATTGTCACCGCCCGCGTCGGCCCGGCCCAACCGGTTTAGGATGCGCGGCATGAGCTTTGGGGGACCGCAGTGGCCGCAGGAGCCGCAGCAGCAGGGGCAGCAGGGGTACGGACAGCAGCCCGGGTACGGGTACCCGCCGCAGCAGGGGAACGGGCAGCAGCCGGGCTACGGGTATCCACCGCCCCAGCAGCCGAACCCCTTCCCGGGCGCCCAGGGCAGCGGTGACACCCCCGACTGGGGCGCCCTGGCCGACGCCTCGGCCTCGCGCGGCCGCCGCAAGCGCCTCCTGCTGATCGCCGGCGGCGTCCTGGCCACGGTGGCCGTGGGCGCGATCGTCGCGACCGCCGTCGTGAGCACCAACAAGAAGAACGACGAGGCCAAGAACGGCCCGCTCCCCACCGGCACGGTCTCCCCCACCGGCACGCCGACCCCCGAGCCGACGTTCTCGTCGGTGGCGCCGCCGCCCCCGCCGAACCCGAAGGACTACATCTCGGACCCGAAGAAGGACAAGGCCCCGCTCACCGCCGAGGGCCTCTTCCCGGGCAAGAAGATGAGCATGAACGGCCGCGCGTACAAGAAGGGCACGACCTCCGCCACGACCAACTGCGCGGCCGTCACCCAAGGCGGCCTCGGCACGGTCCTGAAGCGGAACGGCTGCCAGCGGGTACTGCGCGCCACCTACGTGAAGGACGGCGTGGCGATCACCGTCGGCGTCGCCGTCTTCCCGTCCGAGGCGGCGGCCCAGAAGGCGAAGGACCAGGCCACCGGCGGCATCGCGCCCCTGGTGGGCGGGGGCGTGGGTGATTTCTGCCACGCCACGGTCTGCCTGCGCCGCTCGAACGCGATCGGCCGGTACGCGTACTTCACCCAGGCCGGCTTCGCCAACGGCAAGAAGGTCACCAAGGCCGACAAGCCCGTCTTCCAGTCCAGCGACGACCTCGGCACCTTCGCCTTCAACCAGATCTACGCCCGGGGCCGCGCCCAGGCCTCAGCAGCAGCCGCCGCCGGCTCCGGGGAGTGACCGCTTGTTGCGCGCCTCCCGGCTGCGGGCGGCGAGCAGCGCGTCCTCCGGGTAGCCGACCTCTTCGAGGGTGAGGCCGTGCGGCCGTACGACGTGGACGGCCGAGTCCCGGACGCCGGCGGCGAGCACCTTGCCGGGCCAGTCGACCGGCCGGTGGCCGTCGCCGACGAAGAGCAGGGCGCCGACGAGCGAGCGGACCATGTTGTGGCAGAAGGCGTCCGCCTTGACGGTCGCCTCCAGGATCCCGTCGTCCCGCCGCTCCCAGCGCAGCACCTGGAGCGTGCGGATGGTGGTGGCGCCCTCGCGCTTCTTGCAGTACGCGGCGAAGTCGTGCTCGCCGACGAGCGCGGTGGCGGCCTCGTTCATGGCGTCCACGTCGAGGGCCCAGTCGTGCCAGAGCACGTGCCCGCGCAGCAGCGGGTCGACGCCGCCGGGGTTGTCGGTGACGCGGTAGGCGTAACGGCGCCAGATGGCGGAGAACCGCGCGTTGAACCCGGCAGGGGCTTCCTCGACCTTCCACACCCGCACGTCGTGCGAGAGCCGCCCCGCGAGCCGCCGCAGCAGCTTGTCCCGGTGCTCGGCCCACAGCTCCACGGGCAGGTCGACGTGGGCGACCTGGCCGCGCGCGTGCACCCCGGCGTCGGTCCGGCCGGCGACGGTCAGCTCGTACGTCTCCTTGGACCGGGTCACGGTCCGCAGGGCGTCCTCGATCTCTCCCTGCACGGTCCGCTGCCCCTGGGCCTGCTTGGCCCAGCCGGAGAAGTCCTTGCCGTCGTACGAAAGGTCAAGGCGTACCCGTACGAACCCGTCCTGCACGTCATCGCTCACGCGAAGATCCTCTCAAACACACGTCACACACGACGGAACGGGCCCGCACCCCAGGGGGTACGGGCCCGCTCACGAGAAACGTACGAAAAACGCTTACGCGTCCTTCGCCTCGTCCTCGGTCGCCTCGACGGCGGCGGCCTCGTCGGCCTCCTTGACGGCGCGCTTGGTGGCGGCCTCGGCCTCGGCGACGGTCGCCTTCTTGGCGATCTCGCCCTCGACCAGCTCGATCACGGCCATCGGGGCGTTGTCGCCACGACGGTTGCCGATCTTGGTGATGCGGGTGTAGCCACCCGGACGCTCCGAGTAACGCGGGGCGATCTCGGTGAAGAGGGTGTGGACGATGCCCTTGTCGGTGATCGTCTGCAGCACCAGGCGACGGTTGTGGATGTCGCCCTTCTTCGCCTTGGTGATCAGGCGCTCGGCGACCGGACGCAGGCGACGGGCCTTGGCCTCGGTCGTGGTGATGCGGCCGTGCTCGAAGAGCGACTTCGCCAGGTTGGCGAGGAGCAGCTTCTCGTGCGCGGCGGAACCGCCGAGGCGGGCACCCTTCGCGGGACGCGGCATGGTGTTTCTCCTTGTGATCTGCACCGGCCGTATGAGGTACCGATGTCAGTGTCCGAGCGGGCGGTCACCCGTCGGAGACCCCGCGCCCCACAGGGGCGCGGGGAACTGCGCGACCGGCCGGAACCGGTCCGCAGCAAGACTGCGACTAGTACTGCTCGGTCTCGACGAAGCCGGCGTCGGCGTCGTCGTCCGCGCCGAACGCGTCGGCGGCAGCGGTCGGGTCGAATCCGGGCGGGCTGTCCTTCAGGGCCAGGCCCATGCCGGCCAGCTTCGCCTTGACCTCGTCGATCGACTTCGCACCGAAGTTGCGGATGTCGAGCAGGTCGGCCTCGGAGCGGGCGACGAGCTCACCCACGGAGTGGATGCCCTCACGCTTGAGGCAGTTGTACGAGCGAACGGTGAGCTCGAGCTCCTCGATCGGCAGCGCCAGGTCGGCGGCGAGGGCGGCGTCCGTCGGGGACGGGCCCATGTCGATGCCCTCGGCGTCGATGTTCAGCTCGCGGGCGAGACCGAACAGCTCGACCAGGGTCTTGCCGGCGGACGCCATGGCGTCACGCGGACGCATGGCCTGCTTGGTCTCGACGTCGACGATGAGCTTGTCGAAGTCGGTGCGCTGCTCGACTCGGGTCGCCTCGACCTTGTAGGTGACCTTCAGCACGGGGCTGTAGATGGAGTCGACCGGGATGCGGCCGATCTCCTGGCCGACCTGCTTGTTCTGGACGGCGGAGACGTAGCCGCGACCGCGCTCGACGGTCAGCTCCATCTCCAGCTTGCCCTTGGCGTTCAGGGTCGCCAGAACGAGGTCGGGGTTGTGGACCTCGACACCGGCCGGGGGCGCGATGTCGGCGGCGGTGACCAGACCCGGTCCCTGCTTGCGCAGGTACATCACGACCGGCTCGTCGTGCTCCGAGGAGACGACCAGCTGCTTGATGTTGAGGATGAGGTCGGTGACGTCCTCCTTGACGCCCGGCACGGTGGTGAACTCGTGCAGGACACCGTCGATGCGGATGCTGGTGACGGCGGCACCCGGGATCGAGGAGAGGAGGGTACGGCGGAGGGAGTTGCCGAGGGTGTAACCGAAGCCCGGCTCCAGCGGCTCGATGACGAACCGGGAGCGGAACTCGTCGACGACCTCTTCGGTCAGCGACGGACGCTGAGCGATAAGCATGTCTGTGATTCCTTCAGTCGTGGACGCCCACTATTTGACGTCCTCGGCCACCGGGCGGCAGCCCGATGGTTTTGCTGCACGTACTGCAAGGGTACGGGCGGTACGCCCCCGAAAGGGGGCGCACCGCCCGAAAGCCCAGGTCAAGCAGCCGAAAGCGTCAGACGCGGCGGCGCTTGGGGGGACGGCAGCCGTTGTGCGGCGTGGGGGTGACGTCCTGGATCGAGCCGACCTCGAGGCCCGTGGCCTGGAGGGAGCGGATCGCGGTCTCACGGCCGGAGCCGGGACCCTTGACGAAGACGTCGACCTTGCGCATGCCGTGCTCCTGCGCGCGGCGAGCGGCCGACTCGGCGGCCATCTGCGCGGCGAACGGGGTGGACTTGCGCGAGCCCTTGAAGCCGACGTGGCCGGCGGAGGCCCAGGAGATCACGTTGCCCGAGGGGTCCGTGATCGAGACGATCGTGTTGTTGAACGTGCTCTTGATGTGCGCGTGGCCGTGAGCGACGTTCTTCTTTTCCTTGCGGCGCACCTTCTTGGCAGCGCCCTGACGACCCTTGGGGGGCATGTCGTTCTCCTACGGGAGGTGGTCGGTCCTACAGCGAAGACCGCTTGGTCAAGCGTCCGCTGAGGACTACTTCTTGCCCGGCTTCTTCTTGCCGGCGATGGCGCGACGCGGGCCCTTGCGGGTACGAGCGTTCGTGCTGGTGCGCTGACCGCGGACGGGCAGGCCACGACGGTGGCGCAGACCCTGGTAGCAGCCGATCTCGACCTTGCGGCGGATGTCGGCGGCGATCTCGCGGCGGAGGTCACCCTCGGTCTGGAGGTTGGCGTCCACGTACTCGCGGATCTTGACGAGGTCTTCCTCGGCAAGGTCGCGGACACGGGTGGACGGGTTCACGCCGGTCGCGGCGAGGATCTCCTCGGACCGGGTACGCCCGATGCCGAAGACGTAGGTGAGTGCGACCACCACACGCTTTTCGCGCGGGATGTCAACACCGGAAACGCGTGCCATTCAATGGCTCCTGTGTTCTCGGGGGTCTGCTGCAGAACCGTTCCCGGCTGCCGTATGAGGTACAGGTCGGGTCCCCGGCCCCCGCCGGAGGTGCCGTCAACCGTGGGACACGGTCGGACGGGCTCTGCGTATGTACGTATTGCTATGCGTCGCGCGAAGAACTGCGAAATGCAGGTCGGTCGGCGTGCGTCAGCCCTGGCGCTGCTTGTGGCGCAGGTTGTCGCAGATGACCATGACCCGGCCGTGACGGCGGATCACCTTGCACTTGTCGCAGATCTTCTTGACGCTCGGCTTGACCTTCATGGGATGTGAGGTTCTCCGGGTCAGTGCCACCACCCGCGCGGAGGCGGGTACGGCAAGATCTACTTGTACCGGTAGACGATCCGGCCACGCGTCAGGTCGTACGGAGAGAGCTCCACGACGACCCGGTCGTCCGGGAGGATTCGGATGTAGTGCATCCGCATCTTGCCGGAGATGTGCGCGAGGACCTTGTGACCGTTCTGGAGCTCCACCTTGAACATGGCGTTCGGGAGGGACTCGATCACGGTGCCCTCGATTTCGATGGCACCTTGCTTCTTGGCCACGCTTCGCCTTTCGAATCGGCTACCTTGATCGACTCTCGCCGCCGTGTGCAGGCACACGGGTACACGAGAGCCGACGCATCAGTCTACGTCAGGCCCCAGGAAAAGACGAATCGGGAAGTCTGCCCACGGTAGAAGATCATTACGCGAAGGACGAATCCGCTACGCCGGCGGGTCCGGCGCCGCCGACCCGACCCCCGACGCAGCCCTCGCGGGCTCGGCGCCCGGGGGCGCCTCACGGGCTTCGGCCCGCTGCGCCGGACTCCGTCCGCCGGACCTGGGCCCGGGCGCCGCCGGCCTACGCGTGGTCGGCGCCCGGGACCGGCGCTACGCCAGCGGGTCCGGCGCCGCCGTCACGCCCAGCTCCGCCAGCTTCGCCTTGCCGCCGTCGACCGCCGTGAGGACCAGGGGGCCGGCCTCGGTGAGGGCCACCGAGTGCTCCCAGTGGGAGGACCAGGTGCCGTCCGTCGTGATGACCGTCCAGTCGTCCTTCAGGACCTCCGTCTGCGGGGTGCCCAGGGAGACCATCGGCTCGATCGCCAGGCAGAGGCCGGGGACCAGCTTCGGGCCCTTGCCGCGCTTGCGGGAGACGTAGTTCAGCAGGTGCGGGTCCATGTGCATCTCGGTGCCGATGCCGTGGCCGCCGTAGTCCTCGATGATGCCGTAGCGGCCCTTGCTGTGGTCGCCCACGGCCGGCCGCGGCTGCCGCTTGATGTACGTCTCGATCGCCTTCGAGATGTCCACCAGACGGTTGCCGAGCTTCATGGCCGCGATGCCGGCCCACATCGACTCCTCGGTCACCCGGGAGAGCTCGATCAGCTCCGGGGCGTGACCGGTGCCGACGAAGGCGGTGTACGCCGCGTCGCCGTGCCAGCCGTCCACGATCGCGCCGCAGTCGATCGAGATGATGTCGCCGTCCTTGAGGACGGTCTTGTCGTCGGGGATGCCGTGGACGACGACCTCGTTCACCGAGGTGCAGATCGTCGCGGGGAAGCCGCCGTACCCGAGGAAGTTCGACTTCGCGCCGTGGTCGGCGATGACCTTCCGCGCGACCTCGTCCAGGTCCTTCGTCGTGGCGCCCGGCACGGCCGCCTCGCGCGTCGCCGCGTGGATGGCGGCGACGACCAGCCCCGCCTCGCGCATCTTCGCGATCTGCTCGGGGGTCTTGATCTGCACCATCGTGGCCGCGGCCTTTCCATCGAGTACGGGGAACAGAACAACGATACGGCCGCGACGCCCCCGAGGGGCACCGCGGCCGTATCGAACGAACCAGGGGTTACTTCTTGAGCGCGTCCATCGCCTTGGCGGTGACCTCGTCCACCTTGCCGAGCGCCGAGATCGTCGAGACCAGGTCCTGCGACCGGTAGTAGTCGATGATCGGCTCGGTCTCCGTGTGGTAGACCGCCAGGCGCTTGCGGACGGTCTCCTCGTTGTCGTCGTCACGCTGGTACAGCTCGCCGCCGCAGACGTCGCAGACGCCCTCGGTCTTCGGAGCGTTGTACGAGACGTGGAAGACGTGCGAGGAGTCGTTGCGGCAGATGCGGCGACCCGCGATCCGCTTCACGACCTCGTCCTCGGGGACCTCAAGGTCCAGGACCGCGTCCAGCTCGATGCCACTGGCCTTGAGGAACGCGTCCAGGGCCTCGGCCTGGGCCACGTTCCGCGGGAAGCCGTCGAGCAGGAAGCCGCCCTCGGCGTCCGCCTGGCGCATGCGGTCCTCGGCCATCCCGATCGTCACGGAGTCCGGCACGAGCTGGCCGGCCTTCATGTACGACTGCGCCTCTACGCCCAGCGGCGTGCCCTGCGAGATGTTGGCACGGAACAGGTCGCCCGTAGAGATGTGCGGGATGCCCAGGTTCTTGGCGAGGTACGCGGCCTGCGTGCCCTTGCCCGCACCGGGCGGTCCGACGAGGACGATTCGCATCAGCGGAGGAACCCTTCGTAATTGCGCTGCTGGAGCTGGCTCTCGATCTGCTTCACGGTCTC
Organism: Streptomyces sp. NRRL B-24572; assembly: GCF_002156145.1. Lineage (NCBI taxonomy): Bacteria > Bacillati > Actinomycetota > Actinomycetes > Kitasatosporales > Streptomycetaceae > Streptomyces > Streptomyces sp. NRRL B-24572. The sequence continues at coordinate 13,861 of NZ_MWIG01000261.1, forward strand.
CAGCCCCACACCCACGATGATGAGGATGCTCGTTCCACCGAAGGGGAAGTTGGCATTGGCGCCACCGAAGCCTGCCAACGCCATCGTCGGCACAAGAGCGATCAGACCCAAGTACAGCGAGCCCGGCCAAGTGATCCGGTTGAGCACGTAGCTCAGGTACTCGGCAGTAGGTCGACCAGCCCGGATACCCGGGATGAAGCCACCATACTTCTTCATGTTGTCCGCAACTTCCTCGGGGTTGAACGAGATCGCCACGTAGAAGAAGGCGAAGAACACGATCAGGAGGAAGTACGCGGCGATGTAATACGGGTGGTCACCCTTGACGAAGTGGGCTTCGATCCAGGTCTTCCAGCCCGCCGTGCTGTTCGAGAACTGCGCGATCAAGGCCGGGATGTAGAGAAGCGACGACGCGAAGATGACAGGAATCACACCCGCCTGGTTCACCTTCAACGGGATGTAAGTGGACGTACCGCCGTAGGAACGCCGGCCGATCATGCGCTTCGCGTACTGGACCGGGATGCGTCGCTGGGCCTGCTCGACGAAGACCACGAGGGCCACCATCACGAAGCCGATAAGGATGACGGTGCCGAACTCGATCCAGCCCTTGGCGAGCTTGCCGCTCTGCTTGATGGCCCACAGGGCGCCCGGGAAGCCGGCGGCGATCGAGATGAACATCAGGATCGACATGCCGTTGCCGATGCCGCGGTCCGTGATCAGCTCACCGAGCCACATGACGATGCAGGTGCCCGCGGTCATGGTGATGACCATGGTGGCGATGGTGAAGATCGACTGGTCGGGCACGACCTGGTCGGCGACGATGCAGCCGCTGAAGAGCGCACCGCTCTTGGCGGTCGCGACGAGACCGGTGCCCTGGAGGATGGCGAGCGCCACGGTCAGGTACCGGGTGTACTGCGTGATCTTGGCAGTGCCGGCCTGACCCTCCTTCTTGAGGGCTTCGAGGCGGGGGATCACGACGGTCAGCAGCTGCAGGATGATGCTCGCCGTGATGTACGGCATGATGCCGAGCGCGAAGATGGTGATCTGCAGCAGCGCTCCGCCACTGAACATGTTGACCAGGCCGAACAGGCTGTTGTTGCCCTCGCTGGCCTGCTTGACACACTGCTGGACGGCCTCGTAGCTGACGCCGGGTACCGGGATGTGGGCCCCGAGGCGGTACAGCACGATGATGGCGAGCGTGAAGAGCAGCTTCTTGCGCAGGTCGGGCGTCTTGAACGCCCGGGCGAACGCGGTGAGCACGGTGCCTCCTGCGACCCCCGCGCTATGCGTCAAGGGTGACGGTCTTGAGGTTCGACGATTTGGGTATCGGTCATCAATTCCGTGCGGGCATACCGCACGGAGCCTAGACAGTGCACGCCACCTTACCGGCGACCATGCCCCCCTAGGAACGACCAACCGGGGATGCCCCTTTTGGGAGGCATCCCCGGTCGGATGTTCAGGCCATCGAGTCGTCTCAGACGAGCTCGGTGACGGTGCCGCCGGCGGCGGCGATCTTCTCCTTGGCGGAGCCGGAGACGGCGTCGACCGTCACCTGCAGCGCCACGGAGACCTCGCCCTGGCCCAGGACCTTGACGAGCTGGTTCTTGCGAACGGCACCCTTGGCGACCAGGTCGGCCACCGTGACCTCGCCACCCTGCGGGTAGAGCGCGGTGAGCTTGTCCAGGTTCACGACCTGGTACTCGGTGCGGAAGGGGTTCTTGAAGCCCTTCAGCTTCGGGAGGCGCATGTGGAGCGGCATCTGGCCACCCTCGAAGCGCTCCGGAACCTGGTAGCGGGCCTTCGTGCCCTTCGTACCACGACCGGCCGTCTTACCCTTCGACGCCTCACCACGACCCACACGGGTCTTGGCGGTCTTGGCGCCCGGGGCGGGACGGAGGTTGTGGGCCTTCAGCGGGTTGTTCTCCGCCATGTCAGTCAACCTCCTCGACCGTCACGAGGTGGCGGACGGTGTGCACCATGCCGCGGAACTCGGGGCGGTCCTCCTTGACAACCACGTCACCCAGGCGCTTGAGGCCCAGGGAACGGAGGGTGTCGCGGTGGTTCTGCTTGCTGCCGATGTACGACTTCGTCTGCGTGACCTTGAGGCGAGCCATTACGCACCCGCCCCAGCACGCGCACGGAGCAGAGCCGCGGGAGCGACGTCCTCGAGGGGCAGACCGCGGCGAGCCGCGATCTCCTCGGGACGCTGCAGGCCCTTCAGGGCCTCCACGGTCGCGTGCACGATGTTGATCGCGTTGTCGGAGCCGAGCGACTTCGACAGGATGTCGTGAACGCCGGCGCACTCGAGCACGGCGCGCACCGGGCCACCGGCGATAACACCGGTACCGGGGGAAGCCGGCTTGAGCAGGACGACGCCCGCGGCCTTCTCGCCCTGGATCGGGTGAGGGATGGTGCCCTGGATGCGGGGAACCTTGAAGAAGTTCTTCTTGGCTTCCTCGACGCCCTTGGCGATGGCCGCGGGAACTTCCTTGGCCTTGCCGTAACCGACACCTACGGTGCCGTCACCGTCACCCACCACGACGAGCGCGGTGAAGCTGAAGCGACGACCACCCTTGACAACCTTGGCGACGCGGTTGATCGCGACAACGCGCTCAACGTACGCGGTCTTCTCGGCGGCAGCGCCACCGTCGCGACCCTTCCGGTCCCGCCGCTCGCCGCCACCGGCACCGCTGCCGCGGCGCTGGGGTCCAGCCATTGGATTACCTCTCTCTGTTACGTCCGTTAGTCCCGGAACCGGGGCTTAGAACTTCAGCCCGGCTTCGCGGGCGGCGTCAGCCAGAGCGGCAATGCGCCCGGCGTACCTGTTGCCACCACGGTCGAACACGACAGCCTCGACACCGGCGGCCTTGGCGCGCTCGGCGACCAGGGCGCCGACCTGCTTGGCCTGCGCGGACTTGTCACCCTCGCCGCCACGGATCGACGCGTCCAGGGTCGACGCCGACGCAAGGGTGTGGCCCTTGAGGTCGTCGATGACCTGAGCGGTGATACCGCGGTTGGAACGCGTCACGACGAGGCGCGGACGCTCCGCCGTACCCGACACGTTCTTGCGGATGCGGATGTGGCGGCGCTTCTTGGCGGCGCCCTTGTAGGCGTCGCCCTTGGCGATCTTCACACCGTATGCCATGGCTTACTTACCAGCCTTTCCGACCTTGCGGCGGATGACCTCGCCCGCGTACTTCACGCCCTTGGCCTTGTAGGGGTCGGGCTTGCGAAGCTTGCGGATGTTGGCGGCGACCTCGCCGACCTTCTGCTTGTCGATGCCCTCGACCGAGAACTTGGTCGGCGACTCGACCTTGAACGAGATGCCCTCGGGCGCCTCGACCAGGATCGGGTGGCTGTAGCCGAGCTGGAACTCCAGAGCGGAGCCCTTCGCGGCCACGCGGTAACCGACACCGCTGATCTCGAGCGCCTTCACGTACCCCTGGGTCACACCGGTGATCATGTTGGCCACCAGCGTGCGGGACAGGCCGTGCAGGGCCTTGTTCTGACGCTCGTCGTTCGGACGGTTGACGTTGAGCACGCCATCCTCGCCCTTAACGATCTCGATCGGCGCGGCGACGGTGTGGGTCAGGGTGCCCTTGGAACCCTTGACCGTGACCGTGCGGCCCTCGATGGTGACGTCCACGCCGGCGGGAACCGTGATGGGGAGCTTGCCAATACGCGACATTAGCTATTCCTCCGTTCCCGACTACCAGACGTAGGCGAGGACTTCCCCACCCACGCCCTTCTTCTGCGCCTGCTGGCCGGTCAGGAGACCGTGGGACGTGGAGATGATCGCCACGCCCAGGCCGCCGAGGACCTTCGGCAGGTTGGTGGACTTTGCGTAAACCCGGAGGCCCGGCTTCGAGATCCGCTTGATGCCCGCGATGGAGCGCTCACGGTTCGGACCGAACTTGAGGTCGAGCACGAGGTTCTTGCCGACCTCGGCGTCCTCGACCTTCCAGCCCGTGATGAAGCCCTCCTGCTGGAGGATTTCCGCGATGTGGGACTTGATCTTGCTGTGCGGCATCGTCACGGAGTCGTGGTATGCCGAGTTCGCGTTACGCAGACGAGTCAGCATGTCCGCGATCGGATCAGTCATGGTCATGAATTGGCCTTCGGCCTCTCTCGCCGGGGTTTCCTGTATGCGCCATCCCTCTCCCCACACAGGGGCGGGACGGGTGCGGCGCGGGGACCTACGGCGTAGTAAGTCGGTAGGGCGGCGGACGCCCAACCCCACAAGCCTAAGGCATGCGGGGGCCGGGCATCCGCCGACCAATGCTTACCGAGAGACTCCGGTCATCCCAACTGGGGGATTACCAGGAGCTCTTGGTCACGCCCGGCAGCTCGCCACGGTGAGCCATCTCACGGAGGCACACGCGGCACAGGCCGAACTTGCGGTACACGGAGTGGGGACGACCACAGCGCTGGCAGCGCGTGTAGCCACGCACGCCGAACTTGGGCTTGCGGGCAGCCTTCGCGATGAGAGCCTTCTTCGCCATCTCGCTTACGCCTCCTTGAACGGGAAGCCGAGGTGACGGAGAAGGGCGCGGCCCTCAGCGTCGTTGGTCGCCGTGGTCACCACGGTGATGTCCATACCCCGGACACGGTCGATCTTGTCCTGGTCGATCTCGTGGAACATGACCTGCTCCGTGAGACCGAAGGTGTAGTTGCCACGCCCGTCGAACTGCTTGGGGGACAGACCACGGAAGTCGCGGATGCGCGGGAGCGCGAGCGACAGGGTGCGGTCCAGGAACTCCCACATGCGGTCGCCACGGAGGGTGACGTGCGCACCGATCGGCTGGCCCTCACGCAGCTTGAACTGCGCGATGGACTTGCGAGCCTTGGTGATCGCCGGCTTCTGACCGGTGATCGTGGTGAGGTCACGGACGGCACCGTCCATGAGCTTCGAGTCACGGGCGGCGTCGCCGACACCCATGTTGACCACGATCTTCACGAGGCCGGGGATCTGCATGACGTTCTCGTACTTGAACTCGTCACGCAGCTTGCCCGCGATCTCCTCGCGGTACTTCGTCTTGAGACGCGGAGTGGTGGTAGCCATCAGATGTCCTCACCCGTCCGCTTGGCAACGCGGATCTTGTTGCCCTCGTCGTCGAAGCGGTAACCGACACGCGTGACGACCTTCTTGCCGTCCTTCTCCACGACCAGCTGGACGTTGGAGACGTGGACCGGAGCCTCGGTCGTCACGATGCCGCCGGCCTGCGAGGGACCGGCCTTGGTGTGCTTCTTGACCCGGTTGACACCCTCGACCAGGACGCGGTTCTCGGCGGGGAAGGCCGTGATGACCTTGCCCTGCTTGCCCTTGTCCTTACCGGTGATGACCTGGACCAGGTCGCCCTTCTTGATCTTCATGCTTACAGCACCTCCGGCGCGAGCGAGATGATCTTCATGAACTTCTTCTCGCGCAGCTCACGGCCGACCGGGCCGAAGATACGGGTGCCACGAGGGTCGCCGTCGTTCTTGAGAATGACAGCGGCGTTCTCGTCGAAGCGGATGTACGAGCCGTCCTGGCGGCGGCGCTCCTTGACGGTGCGAACGATGACCGCCTTGACGACGTCACCCTTCTTCACGTTGCCACCGGGGATCGCGTCCTTGACGGTGGCGACGATGACGTCACCGATGCCCGCGTAGCGGCGACCGGAGCCACCGAGAACACGGATGCAAAGGATCTCCTTGGCACCAGTGTTGTCGGCGACACGCAGTCGCGACTCCTGCTGGATCACGTCTATCTCCTGATTGTCTGCCGGTTCCCGGCAGGGGCTTCAGAAGAAGCCCCTGCCGAGCCTGGCGGAACTGACCCGAGGGAAACCCCTCGAGTAATTACTTGGCCTTCTCGAGGATCTCGACGACGCGCCAGTGCTTCGTGGCGGACAGCTTCCGGGTCTCCATCAGGAGGACGCGGTCGCCGATGCCGGCAGCGTTCTGCTCGTCGTGAGCCTTGAGCTTGTTCGTACGGCGGATGACCTTGCCGTACAGCGCGTGCTTGACGCGGTCCTCGACAGCGACGACGACGGTCTTGTCCATCTTGTCGCTGACGACCAGGCCCTCGCGGACCTTGCGAGCGTTGCGCTCGGTCTTCTCAGTCACGTTGCTCTCGCTCATCAGGCGTTCTCCACCGTCTCGATGCCCAGCTCACGCTCACGCATCAGGGTGTAGATCCGGGCGATGTCCTTACGGACGGACTTGAGCCGACCGTGGTTCTCGAGCTGACCGGTCGCCGCCTGGAAGCGGAGGTTGAACAGCTCTTCCTTGGCCTCGCGGAGCTTGTTGAGAAGCTCCTCGTTGCCCAGCTCGCGCAGCTCGGACGCCTTGGTACCGGCCGACATCACAGCTCACCTGCTTCGCGCTTCACGATCTTGCACTTCATCGGCAGCTTGTGGGCCGCACGGGTCAGGGCCTCGCGCGCGATCTTCTCGTTCGGGTAGGACAGTTCGAACATCACCCGACCCGGCTTGACGTTCGCGATCCACCACTCCGGAGAACCCTTACCGGAACCCATGCGGGTCTCGGCGGGCTTCTTCGTCAGCGGGCGGTCCGGGTAGATGTTGATCCAGACCTTGCCGCCACGCTTGATGTGGCGGGTCATCGCGATACGAGCCGCCTCGATCTGGCGGTTGGTCACGTACGCCGGCGTGAGGGCCTGAATGCCGTACTCGCCGAACGCAACCTGCGTACCACCCTTGCTGGCGCCGGAGCGCTTCGGGTGGTGCTGCTTGCGGTGCTTGACCCTACGGGGGATCAGCATGTCGGTCAGGCCTCCGTTCCGGTGCTCTCAGCCGGAGCAGCGGCGGCGGCGTCGGCCTTGGGGGCCTCGGCGGCCGGAGCCGACTGCTGCGGCTTGCGGCCGCGGCCGCCACGCTCGCCACCACGGCCACCACGGCCGGCCGGGCGGTCGCCAGCGCCGGCGCCACGGGCCGGGCGGTTACCCGCACGGGCAGCGGCGTTCTCGGCGCGGACCTCGGCGATGTTCTTGACGTCGCCCTTGTAGATCCAGACCTTCACGCCGATGCGGCCGAAGGTGGTCTTGGCCTCGAAGAAGCCGTAGTCGACGTTCGCGCGGAGCGTGTGCAGGGGCACACGGCCCTCGCGGTAGAACTCCGAGCGGGACATCTCGGCGCCGCCGAGACGACCGCCGCACTGGATCTTGATGCCCTTGGCGCCGGCCTTCATCGTGCCCTGCATGCTCTTACGCATGGCGCGACGGAAGGAGACGCGGGAGGAGAGCTGCTCGGCAACGGCCTGGGCGACCAGCTGGGCGTCCATCTCGGGGTTCTTGACCTCGAGGATGTTCAGCTGGACCTGCTTGCCCGTGAGCTTCTCGAGGTCGCCGCGGATGCGGTCGGCCTCGGCGCCACGGCGGCCGATGACGATGCCGGGACGAGCGGTGTGGATGTCCACCCGCACGCGGTCACGGGTGCGCTCGATCTCAACCTTCGAGATGCCGGCGCGCTCCATGCCGGACGTCATCATCCGACGGATGGCGACGTCTTCCTTGACGTAGTCCTTGTACAGCTTGTCGGCGTACCAGCGGGACTTGAAGTCCGTGGTGATGCCGAGCCGGAACCCATGCGGGTTAACCTTCTGGCCCATTACCGGGTTCCTTCCTTGCTGCTGACGACCACGGTGATGTGGCTGGTCCGCTTACGGATCCGGTAGGCACGGCCCTGGGCACGCGGACGGAACCGCTTCAGGGTCGGGCCCTCATCGACGAACGCCTCGCTGATGTACAGCGAAGAGGCGTCCGTGTGGTCGTAGTTGTGCGCGGCATTGGCGATGGCGCTGTCCAGCACCTTGCCAACCGGCACGCTCGCGGCCTGCGGGGCGAAACGCAGGACCGCCTGAGCCTCCGTGGCGTCCATGCCACGGATAAGGTCCACCACGCGGCGGGCCTTCATGGGCGTGACGCGGATGTACCGCGCCTGGGCCCTGGCTTCCATGGTTGTCCTTCCAGTGTCTGTCATGGTCATTCCACCCCGCTACTAGCGGCGCTTCGACTTCCGGTCGTCCTTCACGTGACCCCGGAAGGTGCGCGTCGGCGAGAACTCGCCGAGCTTGTGGCCGACCATCGACTCGGTGACAAACACCGGAATGTGGGTCTTGCCGTTGTGCACCGCGATCGTGTGGCCGAGCATGGCCGGGATGATCATCGAGCGACGGGACCAGGTCTTGATGACGTTCTTGGTACCGGCTTCGTTCTGGGCGTCCACCTTCTTGACGAGGTGGCCGTCGACGAAGGGTCCCTTCTTGAGACTGCGCGGCATCTAAACCCGCTCCTAGCGCTTCTTGTTCGTCTTGCGGCGGCGGACGATGTACTTGTTCGAAGCCTTCTTCGGCGAACGAGTACGACCCTCCTTCTGACCCCACGGGGAGACCGGGTGGCGACCACCGGAGGTCTTGCCCTCACCACCACCGTGCGGGTGGTCGACCGGGTTCATCGCCACACCGCGGACGGTCGGGCGAACGCCAAGCCAGCGCTTGCGGCCGGCCTTGCCCCAGTTGATGTTCGACTGCTCGGCGTTGCCGACCTCGCCGATGGTGGCGCGGCAGCGGGCGTCGACGAGACGGATCTCACCGGACGGCATGCGGAGGTGGGCCATCGTGCCCTCCTTCGCCAGCAGCTGCACGGAGGCACCGGCCGAGCGGGCGAACTTGGCGCCGCCACCGGGACGGAGCTCGATCGCGTGGATCGTGGTACCGACCGGGATGTTGCGGAGCGCCAGGTTGTTGCCGGGCTTGATGTCCGCGCCCGGGCCGTTCTCGACGCGGTCGCCCTGGGTCAGACCCTTGGGGGCGATGATGTAGCGCTTCTCGCCGTCCACGTAGTGGAGGAGCGCGATGCGCGCGGTGCGGTTGGGGTCGTACTCGATGTGAGCGACCTTGGCCGGCACGCCGTCCTTGTCGTGACGACGGAAGTCGATCACACGGTAGGCGCGCTTGTGGCCACCGCCCTGGTGACGGACGGTCACACGACCGGTGTTGTTACGGCCGCCCTTGCTGTGCAGGGGGCGGACCAGCGACTTCTCCGGCGTGGACCGCGTGATCTCGACGAAGTCGGCAACGCTGGAGCCGCGACGGCCCGGCGTAGTCGGCTTGTACTTGCGGATTCCCATTTCTCAGTCCTCGTCCGATTCCGGACGATCCAGACCGCCGTTAGGCGGTCGGACCGCCGAAGATGTCGATACGGTTGCCCTCAGCAAGGGTCACGATGGCGCGCTTGGTGTTGGCGCGCTTGCCGAAACCGGTGCGGGTGCGCTTGCGCTTGCCCTGGCGGTTGATCGTGTTGACCCCGGTGACCTTGACCGAGAAGACCGCCTCGACGGCCTGCTTGATCTGGGTCTTGTTGGAGCCAGGCGCGACGATGAACGTGTACTTGTTCTCGTCCAGCAGGGCGTAGCTCTTCTCCGAGACGACCGGCTTGACGAGAATGTCGCGCGGGTCCGAGAAGGTCTTGCTGGTGACGACGGCCTCAGTCATCAGGCGTCGCTCCCTTCGGTCTCAGCGGTCTGGGGGCCAGACACGAAGGACTCGAGGGCGGCCTGGGTGAAGACCACGTCGTCGGAGACGATCACGTCGTACGTGTTGAGCTGGCCCGGCTCCAGGATGTGCACCTGGGGCAGGTTACGAGCGGACAGCCACGCGGCCTCGTCGGAGCGCTCGGCGACCAGGAGCAGGTTCTTGCGCTCCGAGATCTTGCCGAACAGCGTCTTGGCGGCCTTGGTGGAGATGCCACCCTCGACCACGCCGGTGACGACGTGGATGCGGGAGTGGTTCGCCCGGTCCGACAGGGCACCGCGGAGGGCGGCGGCCTTCATCTTCTTCGGGGTCCGCTGCGAGTAGTCACGCGGCACGGGACCGTGCACGACGCCACCACCGGCGAACTGCGGGGCGCGGGTCGAACCCTGACGGGCGCGGCCGGTGCCCTTCTGGCGGTAAGGCTTCTTGCCACCACCGCGGACTTCGCCACGGGTCTTGGTCTTGTGCGTGCCCTGACGGGCCGCGGCCAGCTGCGCGACGACGACCTGGTGGATCAGCGGGACGCTGACCTTGGCGCCGAAGATCTCCGCGGGGAGCTCGACGGTCCCGGCCTTGTCGCCAGACGGCGAAAGGATGTCAATGGTGCTCATCGGTTCCTCAAACCCCCTTGGCCGCGGTGCGGACCAGGACGAGGCCACCGTTGGGGCCGGGGACGGCGCCCTTGATGAGCAGCAGACCCTTCTCGGCGTCAACGGCGTGGACGGTCAGGTTCTGGGTGGTCACACGCTCGTTGCCCATGCGACCGGCCATGCGCATGCCCTTGAAGACACGGCCCGGGGTGGCGCAGCCACCGATCGAACCGGGCTTGCGGTGCACGCGGTGGGCACCGTGCGAGGCCTTGCCACCACGGAAGTTGTGGCGCTTCATCGCACCGGCGAAGCCCTTGCCCTTGCTCTTGCCCGTGACGTCGACCTTCACGCCGGCCTCGAAGACCTCGGCGGTGATCTCCTGGCCGAGCGTGTACTCGGAGGCGTCAGCGGTGCGGAGCTCCACCAGGTGGCGGCGCGGGGTGACGTCGGCCTTGGCGAAGTGACCCTTGAGGGGCTTGTTCACCTTGCGCGGGTCGATCTCGCCGAAGGCGATCTGGACCGACTCGTAGCCGTCGACGTCGTTCGTACGGACCTGGGTCACGACATTCGGGCCGGCCTTGACGACGGTCACCGGGACGACCCGGTTGTTCTCGTCCCAGACCTGCGTCATGCCGAGCTTCTCGCCCAGGATGCCCTTGATGTTCTTAGCCATCTCGCGCGTCACCTCAGAGCTTGATCTCGATGTCGACGCCCGCCGGCAGGTCGAGACGCATGAGCGAGTCAACCGTCTTCGGCGTGGGGTCGAGGATGTCGATGAGGCGCTTGTGCGTGCGCATCTCGAAGTGCTCGCGCGAGTCCTTGTACTTGTGCGGCGACTTGATGACGCAGTACACGTTCTTCTCAGTGGGCAGCGGCACCGGGCCCGCGACCGACGCACCAGTGCGGGTCACCGTCTCGACGATCTTCTTCGCCGAGGAGTCGATGACCTCGTGGTCGTAGGCCTTGAGCCGGATGCGGATCTTCTGTCCCGCCATGGCTACTAGTAGTCCTTTGTCTCGTAACGCTCTGGAACCCGGCACGTTCGCGTCCTGTCTCCGACCCACGCGGTCGGGCGTGTCGCGCTCCCTCTACGCAGAAATCCCTGAGGATTTCCCAACCAAGGGGGCGCGGTCCCGAAGACCGCGGGCCGGGGGCGGAACACCCACCGGGTGCCTGGTCGGCACCCCGCTGACGCTTCCCAGAAGATTCCCGTACGTCCGCTCCTGAGAAGGAGCGACGAGTACTGTGGGACTCGCTTCCGGTCCTCCCGACGGGAGGCGCGCAGCATCGGCACTCAACCGAGCAACTTGGACAGTCTGCCATACGGGGCCTTCCGGCCGCCAATCGGGGTCGAAGACTGTACCCCACGTCACGTACGCCCATGCGCC
>NZ_MWIG01000262.1:0-8758 GCF_002156145.1 Streptomyces sp. NRRL B-24572
CCGTACAGCAGGCTCGACAAGATCCCCGTCGCCCTCGTCAACGAGGACCGGGGCGCCACCGCCGGCGGCAAGGAGATCCACGCCGGTGACGACATCACCGAGGGCCTCCTGAAGAGCGACACCTTCGAGTGGCACCGGGTGAGCGACGCCGAGGCACGCGCGGGCGTGGAGGACGGGACGTACTACCTGTCCCTGACCATGCCCGGCAACCTCAGCTCCCGCATCGCCTCCAGCTCCGGCGACTCCCCCGAGACCGGTGCGCTCCAGGTGCGGACGAACGACGCCAACAACTACATCGTCGGCTCGATCTCCCGGACGGTCTTCGCCGAGGTGCGCAGCGCGGCCTCCACGAAGTCCTCGCGCGGCTTCCTCGACAAGATCTTCATCTCCTTCTCCGACATCCACGACGCCACCGCGAAGGCAGCCAAGGGCGCGGCCGACCTCAAGCAGGGCGTGGACAAGGCGAAGAAGGGCTCCAAGAGCCTGTCGGACGGCCTCACGGACGCCAAGACCGGCAGCGGCGACCTGGCCGCCGGCCTGAAGAAGCTCGACAAGGGCGCCAAGGACCTGGAGAACGGCTCCCGCAAGGTCGCGAACGGCACGCAGAGCCTCGCCGACAAGGTGAACGGCACGGCGGACAAGGTCCGCCCGTACCTGGCGAACAACGGCAAGTCGATCCGCGACACCGCCCGGCTCGTCTCCGACTCGGCCACGGCCGCCCGCCACAACCTCGCCGACCTGGTGGAGCACGCGCCCCAGGTCCGCACCGCCGCCCACAGGGCCGACGACGATCTCGCCCGGCTCCACCGCGAGGTCTGCGTCGACGCCCCCGCCACCGCTCCCCCGCTCGACCCGAAGATCTGCGAGAAGCTCAAGAAGGCCTCGGTCACCGCCGGCGACGTGGCCACGATCGCCGACGACGTGCACGAGCTGACCAAGGACAACAGCGACAACCTGAAGACCCTGGACGCGCGCCTGGTCAAGCTCAAGAAGCAGGCCGACGAGCTGGCCGCCCGCGCCCCGCACCTCGACGAGGACGTCGAGGACGCCATCAGGAAGATCAACCAGCTCAACGCGGGCGCGCAGAAGGTAGCGACGGGCGCGGACCAGCTGCACACCGGCATCACCGCGGCCAAGACCGGTTCGGTCAGCCTCGACACCGGTGTCGGCAAGCTGAAGAAGGGCGCGGGCGCCCTGGACGGCGGTCTGTTCAAGCTGGCCGACGGCTCGGGCACCCTCGCCACCGGCCTGAAGGACGGCGTCGACCAGATCCCGGACTACGACCGGCAGGACCGCGACCGGCGCACGGAGGTCATGGCCGACCCGGTGAAGCTGGCCTCCCAGTCCCTGCACAAGGCGCCCAACTACGGCACCGGCTTCGCCCCGTACTTCATCCCGCTCTCCCTCTGGGTCGGCGCGATGGTCGCGTACATGATCATCCAGCCGTTGAACCGGCGCGCCCTCGCCGCGGGCGGCTCCGCCTGGCGGATCGCGCTCGCGGGCTGGCTCCCGGTCGCGGCGATCGGCGTCCTCCAGGTCGCGGCCCTGATGTCGGTCCTGCACTGGGGCCTCGGCCTCCAGATGGCCCGGGCCGCCGGCACGATCGGCTTCCTCGCCCTGGTCACCTGCTGCTTCGCCGCGATCATCCAGTGGCTCAACGCCCGCTTCGGCGCGGCGGGCCGGATCCTGGTGCTCGCGTTCCTGATGCTCCAGCTGACCTCGGCGGGCGGCACGTACCCCGTCCAGACCAGCCCGGCCTTCTTCAACGCCGTCCACCCGTTCCTGCCGATGAGCTACGTGGTCGAGGCGCTGCGCCGGCTGATCACCGGCGGCGGTCTCGGACCGGTCTGGCAGGCCTGCGCGGTCCTGGCCGCCTTCACCGTCGGCGCCCTGGCCCTGACCGCTGTCTCGGCGCGCAAGAAGCAGGTGTGGACGCTCGACCGGCTCCACCCCGAACTGTCGCTCTGAACCTGTGAGAATCGACGCCATGGACAGCAGCAGCACCCGACGCCGGGCCACGCGCACGAAGCTCTACGAGGCGGCCGTCACCCTCATCGCGGAGCAGGGCTTCTCCGCGACGACGGTCGACGAGATCGCCGAGCGGGCCGGCGTGGCCAAGGGCACGGTCTACTACAACTTCAAGAGCAAGACCGAGCTCTTCGAGGAGCTGCTGCGCCACGGGGTGTCGCTGCTCGCCGCCTCCCTGCGCTCGGCGGCCGAGGAGACCGCCGAGCGCGGTGGGAGCCGGGTCGACGCGCTGGACGCGATGATCCGGGCGGGCCTCGTCTTCATCGACCGCTACCCGGCCTTCACCCAGCTGTACGTGGCCGAGCTCTGGCGCACCGGACGCGCCTGGAACTCGACCCTCCTGGTGGTCCGTCAGGAAGCCGTCGCGGTGGTGGAGGACGTCCTGCGCGAGGGTGTGGCGGCCGGCGAGCTGAGCGACGAGATCGACGTACAGCTGACGGCGTCGGCGCTGGTCGGGATGGTGCTCGTGGCGGCGCTCGACTGGCAGGCCTTCCAGAGCGAGCGTTCGCTCGACGACGTGCACGCGGCGCTCTCGCGGCTGCTGCACGGGCGCGTGGGCGGCCGCTGAAGCAGACGCGGGCACGAAAGGCCGGTGCGGCAGACGCACGAAAGGCCGGTGCCGGCCCCATCCGCACACCTACTCATCTCGCCCTCTAGGTACGGATACTCAGTCCTGGTTACGATCGCGGGCGTGTCGGTACTCCCCCTGGTGTTCACCAGCGGCTGGGCGAGCGGGATCAACGCGTACGCGGTGGTCCTGCTGTTCGGCGTCCTCGGCGCGACCGGGCTGACCGACGAGGTGCCCGCGTCCCTGCAGCGCACCGATGTCCTCGTCGTGGCGGGCGTGCTGTTCCTGTGCGAGGCGGTGGCGGACAAGATTCCGTACGTCGACTCGATATGGGACTCCGTCCACACGGTGATCCGGCCGATCGCGGGGGCCGTGGTCGGCGCCCTGCTCGCCGGGCAGAACGGTTCGCTGCCGGAGCTGGCGGCGGGTGCGGTCGGCGGTTCGACGGCCTTGCTCAGTCACTTCGTCAAGGCGGGGACGAGGATGGCGGTCAACACCTCGCCCGAGCCGTTCTCGAACATCGCGCTGAGCCTGGCGGAGGACCTCGGGGTGGCGGTGATCGTCACCTTCGCCGTCTTCCATCCCGTGGCGGCGGCGTCCATCGCGGCCGTCCTGCTCCTGGCGGGCCTGGCGGTAGTGATCTTCCTGGCCAAGCAGATCCGCCGCGGCTGGCGGCGCTGGTCCCGGCGGCGGGAGGAGAAACGACTGAGGGTCCCGGGTGCCCGCCCGCGGGTCCACGCCCCGCCGGACGACGGCTCGGACCACTTCTGACCGGCCCCCGGCCTGCCCTCCGACGGGGTCGGAGGCGCCGGATAGGCTCGTCCGCATGGCACGGATTGTGGTAATCGGCGCGGGACTCGGCGCCATGGCGGCGGCGGCCCGCCTTGCGGTCGCCGGACACACGGTGACGGTGTACGAGAGGACGTCGACGTACGGCGGCGCGGTCGGCCGCTTCGAGCGCGACGGCTTCGCCTTCGACACCGGCCCCGGGCTGCTGCACCTGCCGGCCGTCTACCGGGACCTGTTCGTGAAGACCGGGAAGAAGCCCCTGGAGGAGTGCGTCACGCTGACGCAGGTCGATCCGGCGGCCCGTCACGTCTTCGCCGACGGCACCCGCGTCGACCTGCCGAACGCCTCCCGGGCCGGCACGGTCGACGCCCTCGACGCGGCGCTCGGCGCGGGCGCGGGCGAGCGCTGGGGCGACTTCCTGACCCGGGCCCGCGAGACCTGGGACCGGACCAGGCGCCCGCTCCTGGAGGAACCGCAGCCGGCCGACCGCAAGGCTCTCGCCCGCGAGCCGTACCCGGCGCTCAAGGCGGGCTTCCTGCGCCGCCCGACGACGACCCTCGCCCAGGTGGGCCTGCGAGAGCTGCGCGACGCCCGCCTGGTCGCGCTCCTGGATTCCTACGCGGAGGCGTACGGCGTCCCGCACTGGGCCGCCCCGGCGTCCGCCGCCGTCCTGCCGTACATGGAGCAGACCTTCGGCAGTTGGTACACGGCGGGTGGCATCCGGGCGCTCGCGGACGCGGTGTACGAGCGGTGCCGGGAGCGGCGCGTGGAGTTCGTCTTCGACGCGCCCGTGGACGAGGTGCTGACCGAGGCCGGCCGGGCCGTCGGAATCCGGCTCGCCTCCGGCGGGACGGTGGAGGCGGACCACGTGGTGGCGGGCGCGCCGGTGCCGTCCCTCTACCGCGAGCAGGTCCTGCCGTGGGAGCACAGCGACGAGTGGCCGCCCTTCGCGCACGGGTCCACCGGCCGTCTGACGGTCCTGCTGGCCCTGCGCGGGGCCCGTGAAGAGGGGGCCGTGCACCGCACGGTCGTCCACGGGGACGGGGACCGGCCCACGGTGACCGTGCTGCGGCCCGACGACCCGGAGCTGCGGCCCGACGCGGAGCACGAGTCGGTGACGGTCTCGGCGATGCTGGAGCTCGCGCCCGAGGAGGACTGGACCGAGCTCGCCGACCGGATGACCGAGGCCGCCGCCCGCGCGGTGCCGGGTCTCGCCGAGCGGCTGCTCTGGCGCGAGGTCCGCACGCCGGAGCACGTCCGGGCCGCCACCGGGGCCGCCGAGATCCCGCCCCCCGCGCTCGCGGACGCCCGGGGGACGTACCTCCCGGCGGCGAACGTCTCCCCCGTCCCCGGCCTGTACTTCGCGGGCGGCTGGTCGCACCCGGGCGGCGGACTCGCCCACGCGGGCATGTCGGGCGCGCTGGTGGCCGGGCTCATCGTGGAGGGCGCGGACTTCCGCGGCTCCCAGTAGGTCCTAGTAGCGGTACTGCTGCTGGTCGTCCGGGTGCGGCTGCTCGTAGCCGTACGGGGCCTGCGGCTGCTGCGGGGCGTGCTCGGTGTCGCGCTGCTGCGGGACCCAGACGCCGCCGGGCGGGGTGTCGTAGGTGTACGAGGGGGCGTAGGGGTCGTTGTAGTACGAGCCGTACTGCTGGCCGTCGGTGCTCGGGCCGATGTACGGGTCGGAGTACGCGGCGTACTGCTGCTGTCCGGCGGCGGCGCCGTAGTCGTAGCCCGGCTGCTGCTCGTAGCCGGGCTGCTCGTAGGAGGTCTGCTCGTAGCCGGGCTGCTGGTACGCGGACGCGTAGGGGTCGTACCCCGTCCCGTACCCGGCTGCTCCGGTGCCCTGGCCGGCGGTCTCGTAGACCCCGTACTGGCCGGTGTCCTCGGGCATCGGCTGCGGCTCGTAGACCGCCGTCGTCTCGGCGGCCGTCTCCCGGTGGACGTCGTGCCCGTCCTCCGTGTCATACGCGGAGTCCACGGTGTCGTACGAGAGCTCGGTGACCTCGAGGGTGGGGCCGGCCTCGGCCGGCACGGCGGCCCTGCGGCGGCGGCTCGCGCCCGGGCTGCCGCCGATCGCCCAGCCGGTGGAGAAGCCGCGGCGGAAGGAGAGCGTCACATAGGTCTGGCCGACGGCGAAGGCGACGGCCCCGGCGATGATGACGAAGACGGAGGGCAGCAGGACGCCCAGGACCACGCCGAGGAAGCCGCCGAAGGCGAGCAGGCGCCAGCGCAGCCGCGCCTTGTACTGGAGGAGCACCTCCCCCAGCAGCCACAGTGCGACCACGCCGAACGCGATGTAGAGGACCGTCCACCCCATGCCCCGCCGCCCCTCTCCACGGTCACCGCCGCGGGTCAGGGGCGGGTACGACCGGTCACGACTGCTGGTGCAGTCCGAGATTCTCGTAGATCTCGAGCGTCGCGGTGGAGCTGTTGAGCGTGATGAAGTGCAGTCCGGGGACACCCTCGGAGAGCAGACGCGCGCAGAACTCCGTCGCGAACTCGATACCGATGGAGCGTACAGCGGCGGCATCGTCCTTGACGGCGAGGATGCGCTCTTTCACATCCGCGGGGAAGACGGCGTTGCTCAGCTGGGGCAGCCGGTCGAGCGTCTTCACGTTCACGACGGGCATGACCTCGGGGATGATCGGGGTCTCGCAGCCCGCCTTCTCCACGCTGTCGCGGAGCCGCAGGTAGTTCTCCGGGTCGAAGAACATCTGGGTGATCGCATAGTCGGCGCCCGCGCGGCACTTGTCCACGAAGTGCCGGATGTCCGTGTCCCAGTCGAGGGAGCGGGGATGCATCTCCGGGAAGGCGGCGACGCCGACGCAGAAGTCTCCCGACTCCTTGATCAGCCGGACGAGGTCGGCGGCGTACTTCACGCCCTCCGGGTGCTCGATCCACTCCCCCAGCGGGTCGCCCGCCGGGTCGCCGCGCAGCGCGAGCATGTTGCGGATGCCGGCGTCGGCGTACTGGCCGAGGACGTTGCGCAGCTCGGCGACCGAGTGGTCGACGGCCGTGAGGTGGGCGACCGGGGTGAGCGTGGTGTCGGAGGCGATCTTCTGGGTGGCCTTGACGGTGCCGCCGCGGGTGGAGCCGCCGGCGCCGTAGGTCACGGAGACGAAGCTGGGGCCGACCGCCTCGACCCGGCGCATGGCGTTCCAGAGGACCTGCTCGCCCTTCTCGGTCCGGGGCGCGTAGAACTCGAAGGAGTACGACGTCTCGCCGGACGCGAGGATCTCGCGCACGGTGCGTGCGCGGTCCGATCGGACGGAAGCGGTACCAAGGGCCATACGGGCAGGTTAGACGCGGTCCAGGGAACCGCGTGAACGCCGTCCGAGTGTTGGACAACTTTTCGGACAACTGTCGGAACGCGCCGCCGGTGGGCGTCCTCCGTTCCTCAGGCTTCGGCGCGCTCGCGGACCCGCTTGGCGAGGGCGGCCGTCGCGGCGGCCGGGTCGGCGGCCTCGGTGATGGCGCGGACGACGACGATCCGGCGGGCGCCCGCGTCCAGGACCTCGTCGAGGTTGGTCTCGTCGATGCCGCCGATGGCGAACCAGGGCCGGTCCTGGGCCAGACCCGCCGCGTACCGCACGAGGTCGAGTCCCGGCGCGTACCGTCCGGGCTTGGTGGGGGTGGGCCAGCAAGGACCGGTGCAGAAGTAGTCCACGCCCGGCTCGGCGGCGGCCGCGGCGACCTCGGTCTCGGCGTGGCAGGAACGGCCGATCAGCACCTCCCCGCCGAGGATCGCGCGGGCGGCGGGCACGGGCAGGTCGCCCTGGCCGAGGTGGAGGACGTCGGAGCCGATGGCGTGGGCGACGTCGGCCCGGTCGTTCACCGCGAGGAGCTTGCCGTGCCGGCGGGCGGCCTCGGCGAAGACGGCGAGGTGCTCCAGCTCCTCACCGGCCTCCATGCCCTTGTCGCGCAGCTGCACGATGTCCACGCCGGAGGAGAGCACGGCGTCGAGGAAGGCCGACAGGTCGCCCTGGCGCTTCCGGGCGTCGGTGCACAGGTAGAGCCGGGCGTCGGCGAGCCGCTCACGAGGCGTGGACATGGGTGGGTTCCCCCGTTCGTGCGCCGGTGTCGCGGCGCCCGGCCCGTGAGGGGGCCGGGCGCCGCGACACCCGCGGGTGGTGTCTTCGGTGCGTGTGTACGTCAGCCGTACGTCAGCGCGGGCGTCAGAGGGCGAGCGCCTGGGCGCGGCGCTTCACCTCCGTGCCGCGGTTCTCGTTGAGCGCCTGGGCGGGCGTGCCCGGCAGGCTCTCGTCCGGAGTGAAGAGCCACTCCAGCATCTCCTCGTCGGTGAAGCCGTCGTCCCGCAGCACGGTCAGGAGCCCGACGAGACCCTTGACGATCTTGTCGCCCTGGATGAAGGCGGCGGGGACCTGAAGGGACCTGTTCTCGCCGCGGCGCACGGCGATGAGCTGGCCTTCCTTGATCAGCTGTCGCACACGCAGCACGTCGATGCCGAGCGCCTCCGCGATGTCGGGCACGTAGAGCCAGGCGGGGACGAGCGCATCGATCTTTACGTCAATCTCGGTCACGGGACAAGCCTGCCATCCCGGACTGACAGCCGGTAGTCGGGCCCTACCGGACTGCCGCCTTCAGGGGGACGGACGGGTCCGCGGCGCGCTCCGGGTCGACGGGGACGGCGGCCTCGATGAGCTTGCGGCCCTGGGCCAGGTCGCGGGGGCGGCCGACCGCGAGGAGGGCCACCGGCACTCCGGCGCGCAGCCAGAGCACGGACCAGGCCTCGTCGGCCGGGTCGCCGCGCCACAGCAGCTCGTCGGCGGCCGCGTGGTGTCCCGCGTACTGGACGAAGCGGCCGAACTGCTCGGACCAGAAGTACGGCACCGGGTCGTAGGGCGCGTCGGCGGCCCCGGTGATCGCCGCGGCGACCGCGCGGGGCCCCTGGAGCGCGTTGTCCCAGTGGTGGACGAGGAGCCGCTCGCCGTAGCGGGCGGAGGGGAAGGAGGCGCAGTCGCCGACGGCGTACACGTCGGGCAGCGAGGTGCGCAGCCGGTCGTCGGCGGTGACGGCGCCGCTCGGGTCGAGGGTGATGCCGGAGCCGGTGAGCCAGCCGGTGGCGGGGCGGGCGCCGATGCCGACGACGACGGCGTCGGCGGGCAGTTCGCGGCCGTCCGCGAGGACGACGCGGCCCGGTGCGCCGGGCTCGACGGTGTCCACGCGCGCGTGGGTGAGGAGTTCGGCGCCGTTCGCCCCGTACCACTCGGCCATGGGGGCGGTGACCTCGGCGGGCAGGGCTCCGGCGAGGGGGCGGTCGGCGGCCTCGACGACCGTGACGGCGCAGCCCGCCTCGCGCGCGGCGGTGGCGAACTCGGCGCCGATCCAGCCTGCGCCGACGACCACGACGGA
>NZ_MWIG01000263.1:0-21987 GCF_002156145.1 Streptomyces sp. NRRL B-24572
AGCCGGCGGACTTCGACGTCTTCTGGGACGAGACCCTGCGGACGGCTCGGGAGGCCGGGAGCGATCCGGTCGTCCGGCCGGTTTCCGACTCGCCCCTCACCACGCTCGACGCCTACGACGTGAGGTTCGCCGGCTGGGCCGGCGACCCCGTCGCGGCGTGGCTCCTCGTCCCTTCCGAGGCGGAGGAGCCCCTGCCGACGGTGATCACGTACATCGGTTACGGCGGAGGCCGGGGGCGGGTTGTCGACCACCTCCTGTACGCGTCCGCCGGCTACGCCCACCTCGTCGTCGACAGCCGGGGCCAGGGCCACGACACCCCCGATCCGCACCCGGACGGCGGCACCCACTGGGTGCACGGGTACATGACCCGGGGCATCGAGTCACCCCACGCCCACTACTACCGGCGCCTCGTCACCGACTGCGTCCGGGCGGTCGACGCCGCACGCACGATCCCCCACGTCGACCCGCAGGGGATCGTGGTCCAGGGCGCCAGTCAGGGAGGCGGGCTCGCCCTGGCCGTCGCCGGTCTCACCGGCGACCGCATCGCGGGCGCCCTGCCCGACGTGCCCTTCCTCTGCCATGTCCGGCGCGGCGCCGAGACGGCCACCGAGGGCCCGTACACCGAACTCGTCGACCACCTCCGCCACCACGCCCCGTACGCGACGGAACGGGTCTTCGCCACCCTCGGGTACTTCGACGGCGTGCACTTCGCCCGCCGGGCCACGGCTCCCGCGCTGTTCAGCGCCGGTCTGATGGACCCCGTCTGTCCGCCGTCCACCATCCTCGCGGCTTTCCGCGCGTACGCGGGGGAGAAGGACATCCGGGAGTGGCCCTTCGGCGACCACGCCGGAGGCAGGGGCGCCACCACCGTTGAGCACCTGCGCTGGCTGCGGGCGCACCCGCGCCTGCGAGCATCCTGAGGCGGCCGCGTGCCGGGCGTTCCGGTGACCCGCCGGGCCGGAAGTGCCAGGGGCGCGGCGCACCGAAGGTTCCGCTGCCGGAGCTCGGACGGCTCGCGAACGAGCCGGCTCCGCGGAGCCGGCGGCCGGGGCGTTCCCAGGGCTGTCAGGACACGAGGCCGTACCTCCGGCAGGGAGGTACGGCCTCGCGTCATGCGCCTTCGCGTGTACGGGGCGGGCCCGTGGAACCCCGGGGGGTCAGCGACGGCGTCGGCACCTGGAGAGCCTCGCTCCGGGTGCCTTCGATCACTTCGAACAGGGCACCCGCGACCTCCTCGCCGAAGCGGTGCACGTCGTGGCTCATCGCCGACAGCGGCGGATGCGTGAGCCGGCACAGCTGCGAGTCGTCCCAGGCCAGCAACGACACGTCGTCCGGCACCACGAGCCCCATCTCGGCCGCCACGGCGGCCCCCGCGACGGCCATGATGTCGTTGTCGTACACGATCGCCGTCGGGCGGTCCCGCGTCAGCAGCAGCCCGCGAGTCGCCCGGGCGCCCTCCTCGCCGGCGAATCCGGTCGACACCTGGCGGCGCCCGTCGAGACCGAGCTCGGCCATCGTGGTCTCGAACGCCCGCGCGCGGATGGCGCTGTGCCCGAGCCCCGCCGGCCCGCCCACGCGGGCGATGCGCCGGTGGCCGAGCGCCGCCAGGTACCGCACGGCGTCCGCGGCCGCCGTGGCGTCGTCCGTCCACACCGAGGGGAAACCGCCGGTCAGCGACGGGTGCCCGACGGCGACCGCGGGCATCCCCAGGGCCCGCAGCGGCGGGATCCGGGGATCCTCCCGGTGGAAGTCGACCAGGATCGCCCCGCCGATCGTCTTGCTCCGCCACCACTCCTCGTACAGGGCGACCTCCTCGTCGAGGTCCCGCACCAGACGGAGCAGCAGGGAACACGAACGCTCCGTCAGCACGCTCTCGATACCGGAGATGAACTCCATGTAGAAGGGCTCCAGACCGAGCAGCCGGGCCGGGCGGCAGATCGCCAGGCCCACGATGCCCGCACGCCGGCCGGACAGGCTCCGCGCGGTCTGGTGCGGGACCCAGCCCAGCTCCCGGGCGGCCTCGAAGATCCGCTCCCGGGTCGCCCGCGACACCCCCGGGCGGTCGTTGAAGGCCATGGAGACGGCGCCCTTCGACACGCCGGCCCGCTTGGCGACGTCGTTGATGGTCACCCGAGGAGCGCCGATGCTCACGCCGGGTCCACGCTGAACAGGGCCGCGCGGACCCGCTCGACGCCGTCGAGGTCCCGGAAGCCGCTCACCCGGATCCTCGCCTCTTCACCAGGGAGCAGCGTGAGCAGGCCCCGGTCGGCACTCGCCGCCGGACCGAGCCGGTCGGCCTGGAGGAGGAGGTCCCTCACCAGCGTCCGCGCCGTCACCACCACGTCGACGGCCGTGTCCTCACCGGGGGCCGCCTCCAGCCGGACGTCGTAACGGGCGGGCGGGTAGGCGAACTCCCGGTCAGGCACCGGGAAGTGCACCGCACGCAGCCCGTCGGCGTCGGCGACGAGGAACTCCTCGGGGGATCCGGGAGCGGGCAGCAGTTCCGCCGGGAGCACCGGCCGGGCGACCGAGCGCGGCGCGGCCTCGGCCTCGACCACGTGCCTCGCCAGGACGGTGCCGTCCGCGTCGAACCGCCGCAGGGTCACCTGGGCGTGCCAGGAAGCGCCCGACTGGTTGTCGACGGCGAGCACCGGCCCGTCCTCTCCCGGCAGCAGCGTCAGCAGCCGGTCCGCGTACACCCGGCGCAGTTCGTGGTACAGCGGCTTGAGCCGGCCGTCGCCGTCGATCGCCGCCCACGAGCTCACCGGCCAGCAGTCGTTGAGCTGCCACACCACCGTGCCCGCGCACACCGGCCAGTGGGCCCGCCAGTGTTCGATGCCCGCCGCCACGGCCCGCGCCTGCACCACCTGCGCCAGGTAGTGCCAACGGCCGAAGTCGCCCTCGGGGAGCGGGAAGTGCCGGGCGATGCCCCGGTCCAGTTTGCCGTTGCCGTCCTCGGCCTTCTGGTGGTGGAGCATGCCGGGGGAGTCCGGGGCGAGCCGCTCGCCGGGCAGGGCGCGGTGCAGCGTCGCGAGGGCGGGGGGCGCCTGCCAGCCGAACTCGGCGACGAAGCGGGGGACGCTCGCGCGGTACTCGGCGTAGTCCTGGCGGTTCCACACCTCCCAGGAGTGGTGGGTCCCGTGGCGGGGGTCGTTGGGGTGGTGGTCCCAGGAGCCCGACCACGGGCTGCCCGCCGTGTACGGGCGGGTCGGGTCCAGCTCGGCGACGACGCGCGGGAGCACGCCGAGGTAGTACCCCTCGCCCCAGGAGTCGCCCGCGAGAGGCCCCTCCCAGTCCCAGTCGCGGAAGCCCCAGAGGTTCTCGTTGTTGCCGTTCCAGAGGACCAGACTGGGGTGCGCCATCAGGCGGACAACGTTGTCACGCGCTTCGGCCTCGACCTCGCCGCGCAGCGGCCGTTCCTCGGGGTAGGCGGCGCAGGCGAACAGGAAGTCCTGCCACACCATGAGCCCGAGCTCGTCGCAGACGTCGTAGAAGGCGTCGTCCTCGTAGATGCCTCCGCCCCAGACGCGCACCAGGTCGACGTTGGCCTCGGCGGCCTGACGGAGCCGGGTCCGGTAGCGTTCCGGCGTCATCCGGGAGGGCAGCACGTCGTCCGGGATCCAGTTGACCCCGCGTGCGAAGATCCGGACGCCGTTGACGACGAAGGTGCAGCCGGTTCCGTGCGCGTCGGAGGACCGGTCGAGCTCGACGGTGCGGAAGCCGATCCGGCGTCGCCAGGTGTCGAGCGGCCCTTCCTCCTCGTCGAGCAGGGTCACTTCGAGCTCGTACAGGGGCTGGTCCCCGTAGCCGCGCGGCCACCACAGTCGCGGCGCGGCCACTTCGATACGCAGCACCGCCTCGTCGCCGGTGAAGGAGATCCGGCCCTCGGTCTCCCCCTCCTTCCCTCGGACGGCGGCCCGGACGGTCAGCGGTCGGCCGGTGCCGCGCTCCGTGCGCTCCGCCCGGAGGCGGAGCTCGACGTGACCGGTCGCGCCGTCGACCGTGACGAGCGGGCGGACCTCGGCGAGCCGGGCGGTCGACCAGTGCTCCAGGCGCACCGGGCGCCACATGCCCGCCGTCACGACGGTGGGCCCCCAGTCCCAGCCGAAGCTGCACGCCATCTTGCGGACGTACTGGAAGGGCTCGGGGTAGACGTTGGGTCGCTCCCCGGTGAGCGCGCGGACCCGGTCCGCCTCTTCGTACGCCGAGCCGAAGCGCACCTCCAGGTGTCCCGTGCGGCCCGTGACGTCGAAGCGGTGGGCGCGGTGCATGTTGCGGGTCGTGCCGAGGACGTCGCCGGCCAGGACGATCTCCGTGGCGGTGTCCAGTCCGTCGAAGACCAGCTCCGTGCGCTCGTGTGCGCTGTCGTGGGTCAACTCGGTGACGTAGGACCATCCTTGCCTGCCGACCCACGCGATCTCGGTCTCGTTCCGGCCGATGAAGGGGTCGGGTATGACCTGCGCGGCGAGCAGATCGGTGTGGACGCAGCCGGGGACGCGGGCCGGGAGCAGCGCGCCCTCGTGGCACAGGCTCCAGCCCTCGGTCAGCTGGGTGACGTCCTTCATGTGTGCGGCTCCAATCGCCTGACTGCGGCGGGATGCGTATACGACCCGGACAACCTAGCCGCCCGCACACCGGCTGTCCATGAACCGGTAAAGCTCGGTTCAGTGACGTTCCGTGCACAGAAAGGTGCCAAATGGAGCGTGAATCGACATCGTTGGGGCTTTTCGATAACGATTGGGCATCGCGCGGGAATCATGAGCTTTACCGGTTCACACGGTCCTGTCATAGTGCCGACATCCCACTTTGACCTGAGCCGTAACCCTGAAGGAGTTGGGCACATGGGGAAGACGAAGACGCTCACGGGCGCGCTTCTCACCGTCGCGATGCTGGCCGTGGCGGGATGCAGTGGCGGAGGTGCCGCGTCGGGCGAGACCGCGGCGGCTCCCGCCGATCCGAACGGGGTCTCCGGTGAGATCAAGGTCCTCACTCAGCGGACCGACCTCGTCCAGAACGGCACGCTGAAGCGGTACGCCGCGGAGTTCAACAAGACCTACCCCAAGGTGAAGGTGAAGTTCGAGGGGATCACGGACTACGAGGGGGAGGTGAAGATCCGTATGAACGCCAAGGCCTACGGTGACGTGCTGATGATCCCCGCAGCGGTCGCCAAGAACGACTACCCGAAGTTCTTCGCCCCCCTCGGGCCGGCCGCCGAACTCGCGGAGAAGTACCGCTTCAGCGACAAGACCGAGGTGGCCGGCAAGGTCTACGGCATCGCCCAGTTCGGCACCGCCAACGGCTTCGTCTACAACAAGGCGGTGTGGAGAAAGGCCGGGATCACCGCGTGGCCGAAGACCCCGCAGGAGTTCCTCGCGGACCTGAAGGCCGTCGGCGACAAGACCGAGGCCGTTCCCTACTACACGAACTTCAAGGACGGTTGGCCGCTGGTCCAGTGGACCGCCAACGTGGGATCCGTGTCCTGCGACGCGAAGGCGACCGACAAGCTGGCCGGCCCCGTGTCGCCCTGGAAGGCCGGTGGAGAGCTCCGCACCATCGACACGCTGGTCCACGACATAGTGAAGCAGGGCCTGGCCGAGAAGGACCCGACCACCACGAACTGGGAGACGTCCAAGGCGATGCTCGCCGAGGGCAAGATCGGAGCGATGATGCTCGGCTCCTGGTCGATCACGCAGATGCAGGGGGCGGCGAAGGAGGCCGGCGGCTCACCGGCGGACATCGGATTCATGCCCTTCCCCGCCCAGAAGGACGGCAAGTTCTGCGCCACCCTGGTCTCCGACTACCAGCAGGCCGTCAGCGCCTACTCCGAGAACAAGCCGGCCGCGCGCGCCTGGATCGACTGGTTCACGGAGAAGTCCGGCTACTCGGAGCAGGAGGGCGCGGTGCCGGCGGTGAAGTCGGCTCCGATGCCGGAGACCCTCAAGGACTTCGTTGACAACGATGTCACCTTCGTGGAGCGCTCCGAGGCCAAGACGGCCTTGGTCAACGACATCGACAACGCGGCCGAAATCGGCCTGAACAAGCCCGACTACCGGCAGAAGCTCATCGACACCGCCCGCGGAGCGCAGGAGGGAAGCCTCCAGGACTTCTTCGCCGACCTGAACAAGAGGTGGGACGAGGCGGCGAAGACCGCCGGTTCCTGACACCGGTGGAGCGGGTCCCGGTCGTACGACACCGGTCGGGGCCCCGACCTCCCGCAGCCGCGGACACGAAAGGCCGACATGACCGACACACCTCCTGCCCCCTCCCGGACCGAGCCGGCGCGGAGGCCGCGTCAGACGACGCGGGACGACCGCCCGGCGGGCCCGGCCGCTGTCACGGCCCGGAAACTCCCGGGTGGCACGAGCGCCCGGGGGCGCTCCTGGCGCGATTCCCCGCTCCGGCGCGCCACCCCGTGGTTCTTCCTGGCGGTGCCGCTGGCGCTGCTGATCACGTTCACCTACGTGCCCGTGGCGAGCATGATCTCCTACAGCTTCACCGACTGGGACGGAGTGAGCCCCGACCGCGAGTTCACGGGGGTGGACAACTACGTCCAGATCTTCACCCGTCCCGAGCTCTTCCGGGTCTTCTTCGTCAGCGGCTACTACCTCGCCGCTTCCGTCCTCCAGATCGGCGCCGCCCTCTACTTCGCCACGGTCCTGAGCTTCGACCTCAGGTTCCGCAACTTCTTCAAGGGGATCCTCTTCTTCCCCTACCTCATCAACGGCGTCGCGATCGGCTTCGTCTTCCTCTACTTCTTCCAGGACGGCGGGACCCTCGACTCCGTACTGGCCTGGCTCGGCATGGCCACCGACCATCCCTGGCTGGGCGATCCCACCTCGGCCAACGTGTCCCTGGCGGGCGTGTCGGTCTGGCGCTTCACGGGGCTGAACTTCGTCCTCTTCCTCGGCGCCGTCCAGTCCATCCCCGGCGAGCTCTACGAGGCGGCCCAGCTGGACGGCGCGGGCAAGTGGAAGCAGTTCCGCCACATCATCGCCCCGAGCATCAGGCCCGTCCTCAGCCTCAGCATCATCCTGGCGGTCTCCGGCTCCCTGTCCGTGTTCGAGATCCCCTACATCATGACCGGCGGCGCGACCGGCACGTCGACCTTCGTCATCCAGACGGTCAAGCTCGCCTTCCAGTTCAACAAGACCGGCCTGGCCTCGGCCGCCGCCGTGGTGCTGCTCGCGATCATTCTGCTGATCACCTGGATCCAGCGCCGGCTCGTACCCGACGACAAGGTGGACCTCGTATGACCCCCGCCCTGACAACGCACCGCCGCCGCTTGCCGGTCGGGACCGCGCTGACCTACCTGTCCCTGCTCGCTGCGACACTGGTCGTCCTGCTGCCTCTGGTCGTCGTCCTCCTCACCTCTCTCAAGACGTCCGAGGAGGTCTCCGACGGTGGTGCTCTCTCCCTGCCGGGCGACTGGCTGAACTTCCGGAACTACGCCACGGCGTTCACCGACGGTCACATGCTCGCGGCCTTCGGCAACACCGCCTTCATCCTCGTCTTCTCGGTCGGTGGCACCGTGATCATCGGCTCGATGACGGCCTACGCGGTCGACCGCTTCGACTTCCGGGCGAAGAAGCTCGTCATGGCGCTCTTCCTCGTCGCCACCCTCGTACCGGGCGTCACCACTCAGGTCGCGACCTTCCAGGTCGTCAACAGCTTCGGCCTCGTTGACACCCGGTGGGCCCCGATCCTCCTCTACATGGGCACGGACATCGTCTCGGTGTACGTCTTCCTGCAGTTCATCCGCTCCATCCCCCGCTCGCTGGACGAGGCCGCCCGCCTCGACGGCGCCAACGCGTTCACGATCTACCGGAAGATCATTCTTCCGCTCCTCAAGCCGGCGATCGCCACCGTCGTCATCATCAAGGGGATCACCACCTACAACGACTTCTACATCCCCTTCCTCTACATGCACTCGGAGGACCTCGGGACCATCTCCACCTCGCTGTTCCGCTTCAAGGGCCCCTTCGGCGCGCACTGGGAGGCCATCTCGGCGGGCGCGATCCTCGTCATCCTGCCGACGCTCGTCGTCTTCCTCCTGCTCCAGCGGTGGATCTACAACGGCTTCGCGCAAGGAGCCACGAAGTAGTGCTCGCGGCGTCAGAGGGACGGCTCAGGCCGACGGAGCGGAGGTGCTGCCCCGGGGCACGAACCGGGCGTACTCCTCCTCCACGTTCCCGACCTCCTCGTTCGCGACGAGGGCGAGCAGGGCCCGAGCCGCGCCGGCTCCGTACGCAGGGATGTCCCGGGCGAGGGCGGACAGCGGGGGCCGGACGACCTGGGTGAGCGGCGATTCGTCCCAGGCCACGACGGACAGCTCGCGGGGGATCGAGAGACCGATCTCCTGGGCCACGGACAGCGCGGCCACCGCCATGATGTCGTTGTCGAAGATCATCGCGGTGGGGCGCTCGGCGGCGATGAGCAACCGGCGGGCGGCACGGGCTCCCTCATCGCCGGTGTAGTCGGTGTGGACGATCTCGGGCTCGGGCAGCCCCGCCTCCGCGCAGCCCTCGCGGAGGGCGGCGTCCCGGACGGCGGTGTGTGCGAAGCCCTCGGGGCCGGCCACCCGCGCGATGCGCCGGTGGCCGATCGCCGCCAGGTAGCGCACCGCCTCCCGCACGCTCTCCCCGTCGTCCGACCACACGGCGGGCAGGGAGCCCGCCGTGTGCGGCGGCCCGATGACCACGGCGGGCAGGCCGAGGGCCTCGACCGCCGGCACGCGCGGGTCGTCGGTGCGCAGGTCGACCAGGAACACGCCGTCCACCCGTCGCTCTCCCCACCAGCGCCGGTAGATCTCCAGCTCGCGCTCCTCGCTGTCGACCATCTGCAGCATCAGGGCGTACGCGCGGTCGGAGAGGACGCTCTCGATGCCGCTGATGAACTCCATGAAGAAGGGCTCGGTACCGAGGGTGGACGCCGGCCGCCGCACGACGAGCCCGACCGCCTGCGCGCGAGCACCGCTCAGGGCCCGCGCGGCGCTGTTGGGACGCCAGCCGAGCTCCTTCGCGATCGCCTTGATCGACGCACGGGTCGCGTCGGACACCCCCGGCTGGTCGTTGAGGGCATAGGAGACGGCCACCTTGGACACTCCGGCGCGGAGCGCGATGTCCGCAATCGTCGGCCGCTTCACACGTGACTCCCACTCTGCACAGATCCTCTCAGTAGAGTGACCCTACCCGCAGGGGCCCCGGGGTCTGCCGGACACGGTTCCGGTCCCGGACGCCGGATTACCACCCGGTCCTGATGGATCGCGGCCGAGCGGTGACGCGACTGAAGCCGGCTATGAACGAGTGATCTCCGCATCGGTGGACGGGCTTGGGTCGCTGGAAGAGCCCCAGTGCTTTGTGGGAAAAGTTGCAAAGAATGTTCTTGGTGTGCTGGTGGTACACGCCTCGCATGGCCGCCGAACAGCGGAATCGTCCATGTTTCGGCCAAGCTGAAGGCGGCTGGTCCGGGTATGGCCCGTATCTTGGTCGGCACAGAGCGGGTCCCTGACCGAGTTGCCCGTGGGCGGGAGCTCATTGAGGCGAACACCGACCGGCTCACCGTGTTCCAGCTGCCCACCTACGCCCCGACCTCAACCCGCAGGAGGGCAACTGGTCGCAGTTCAAGCGCTACATCGGCAACCTTGCCGCAGCTGACCTGAGCCGGATCACACGGGCCGTGAAGCGCCGGCTCAAGCAGATCCAGCACCGCCGGGACCTGATCGACGGCCTCGTCGGTCACGCGGTGCGGGCCGATCGCGAAGGGGCTGACGCGCACGCGGCGCACCGGCCCTTCGCCGTCCGCCAGGTAGGCGTGCACGTCGTCGGTGCCCATGACGAACCAGCCGCCATCCAGAGTTTTCAGCCGCCCGCCGGAGCCGGCGCCGTCGTCCTGCGGTTGGGCAGGTGGACCTGTGAGCCGTCCGGTTCGGCGGTTCGGAGCGCCGCCCGGCGTGCAGCAGCCGGGCACATCTCGGGTCATGGTCGTGGATCCCCCTCCGTGGAGGGCGCGTAAGCGCCCGCTTCACTCGTCGACGGCGGGCGGAGCGGTGTGTTCGGCGGTGGGGGTTCCCAGCCATCGGGGGAACGGTCCCGAGGTCGCGACGACCTGTCCCAACGCCACGCAGACGACGATCACACAGCCGCCCGCGATGAGCCAGGAAAGGAACGTGAAGACGTAGCCGAGGGAGCCGTAGTGCGCCCGGCTCTGTTCCAGCGCCTGCGGCATCACGAGAGGTGAGGCGTAGCCGAACGCCGTCATCCCGGCTCCGGTGAGCAGTGCCCCTGGCAGCAGGGGTGCCCAGCCGATCCGCGCGCCGAGAAGCAGGTGCTGGGTCCACCACCACAGCACGACGGACGTCACGACCGAGACCAACACGCCGACGGCGGTTCCGCCGCCGAAGCCCTGTCGGATCGCCGTCTGGAACAGGAAGGCCGCCAGCCAGCCGAGGATCCACACCAGCCACCTCCAGGCCGTGAGACGGGCGCTCCCCTTGGGCAGGTCCCAGCAGCGTTCGCAGACCTGCTGGAGCGCTCGGCTGAGTGCCGTCGCCGAGAGCAGCATGACGATCACGCCTGCCACGCCGATGCTGCTCCTCAGCTCACCCTTCGCGGTGAACGTCTGCTCGACGTCGTCGGTCGGCGCCTCGTCACCCAGGAAGGAGCGGACCGCGTCGACCAGCAGGTCCTTCACACTCTGCGGCGCGAACGCGGCCACGATGATTACCAGCGGCAGCGCCGCCAGGAACGTCTGGGCGGCGAGTCTCGCGGCGGCCTCCATCGTGTTCACGCGGGCCAGACGGGCGACGACCCGCCCGGCGACCGGCATCTGCCGGAGCGCACCCCGAGCTGATCTGGTCCAGCCGACGAGACGTCCCGTGCGGCCGGTGACCTCGAGTCCATCCGCTCCTTCGGCTCCTTCAGCTCCGTCCGCTCGCTCAGGCCGGGCCGAAGGACCGCGCCCGCCGGAGTCCGCCTTACTCAACGGGCCTCCCGTGTGACGTCACCCGAGCGGTGTCCGCACCGCTCGCCGTCGTTGCTCCCTTCCACCTCACCGGTCGCGGGCAAGGCGGCGGCCGGATCGTTCATGTGCCGCCCTCCGCACGTGGTGGTGCCAGGCGTTCGGCGTCGGTCGTGGCGCGGCCGCTCGCCGCCAGGAGGGCGATCACCGCGAGGACGGCCAGCAGGATCAGGACCAGCAGCAGGATGGTCAGGGCCGTGGGGTGGTTCCACAGCGCGAAGAGCAGGGCCACGATCAGCAGGGCGCCGAGAGTGATCCACCGCCGGTTCGCCTCCGTCCAGACTCCCGCCCGTCCGGTACGCACGTGGTGCACGTATCCCCAGGTGGCGGCGGAGCCCGCGGCACGCTCCGCTGCCCCGCGCACCGCGACGGGCAGTCGGCCGGGGCCGATCAGATAGGCACCGAGGGCGATGACGATGCCGAGGACGATCGCCGTGCGCAGAGCAACCCGCAGGAAGTGCAGCAGGGTGTCGAACACGGACGCCGCGGCGGCCTCCGACTGGACCTGTGCCGGGAGATGGTCGAGGTAATAGCGGCGGGCGATCACCAGACCGATGACGACGACCAGGCAGGCGAACGCGGCTCCCAGCGCCGTGCGGGCCAGCGTCCGCCGCCGTTTGTGGGCCAGCAGCACGCCGACGGCGCCGATCACGACGACGATCACAGGGAACCAGTTACCCACCACGTCGAGTGCGTGAGCCCCGTTGCGGATCTTGTCGAGCTTGTCGGACTGGAAGAGCACCATCTGCTTGTTGACGTCCGGGATCTTGCTCGCCGGCGCCACGCCCGCTTCCACCAGTTCTTCCTTGACGCGGTCCACGGCCTCGCCGAGGTCAAGCGTGACCGTGCCGTCGTCCACGCCGACCGCGCCACGGCCTTCCCCGGTCAACGCGTGCACGACGGCGCCGTGGGCCGCCCGGTTGGCGGTCGTCCACACCGTCTCGAACCGGTCGCTCTCCACGAAGCGCGTCGCGACCTTCTCGACCGCGCCGTCGACGGCCGACTCGAGCTGGGGACCGAGTTTCATCACCGCGTCCGCAGCGCGCGGCGGCAGCCCCTGGCTCTTCAGCCAGGCGGCGACATCCGCCACGACCTGAGAGCCGTCGACACGTACGTCGGCCGCCTTGGTGATGCGGTTGACCGCCGCCGCCTCGATGTCCGGATCGCTCGCCAGCGGCGCGACCGTCTCCACGTACCGATCGGTGTCCAGGGCTATGTCGTGCACCCATACGGTGAGCAGCGCGACCGGCACCAGAACGCAGGTGAGCACCAGCAGGACCGCCGAGGAGACGATCCGCGCCCACCTGCCCGCCGTCGAGCCCGCCGACTTCCGGTCTCCCGGCTTACCGTCTCCCGGCTTCCCGTCCGCCGGACCGCCCGCGGCCTCCGGCCGGTCCCCCTCCGGCACGGGTGGTTCCTGCTGGCTGCTCATCAGCGCTCCTGAGGTCTGGGGGTGCCTGCCTTCCATTTCTGCCGTCGAACGGTGTGAGCGCGCGTCCGGATGGGCTGTACGGACGCACCGCCCTTCGCGGGCCCGGGGTCTGCGGCACCCCGCCCCGGGACATGTGAGGCCGGCGCCCCGCTTCTACGGTGATCGGGTGGACGATGGGCAGGCGGATGGTGAGCCGACACATGTGCGCGGCCCCGTCGGGTCGCGCCGCACCCGGCGTATGGGGCGGTTCCGCGGCCAGGGGCTCGGCGCTGCGGCGATCGTGACCGTCGTCGTCGCGGGCCTGGGGCTGCCGCGCCGGGAGCGGTCGCTCCCGCCGACGGGGCTGTGCTACGACGCGGCCACGGCACAGGCCGCGCCGGCCGCCGTCGCAGGCGCGATGATCACTCAGTCCGGATTCATGATCACCGCGGCCACCCTGGTCGTCCAGACGGTCCGGAGCATGTCCGCACGCCTCATCGGGGTCGTGCGGCATTTCACCCATTCGCCGAGCCTGGTGGGGTCCGGCCAAGGCCGACTGCTACCCGCTCCTCGGGGGCTCCCGGAACATGGTCAACAACACCGACGTCCACCTGACCCTCTTCACCAGCAAGACCGGCGCCTGCATGAGCAACCACCAGACCGCCGGCGGCCCGGACCGGTCCTGCACGGCACCTTCACCAGTCGCAAAGCCGACAGCTGACGGTGAGCCCCACAGGCCTCCTCCTCCCGATCGGCGTGGAGGTCCCCTGCTCCGGATATGCGGTCGACGTGCCGCTGAGGTTCGACGCGACGCGCACGGGCCTCACCTGGATGGTCCTGCCCGGCTGTGTCACACGCGGCGGCTCACGAGCCCACGCATAGGGTCAAAACCCTAAGTATCAGGATGTTCGTCCATCTTTCGGACGGATCGAATGTGAGGACAGGTAGGCCCGTGGCGCGTCGTCCCAACATTTTGCTGATCGTCACCGACGAGGAACGCGCCGTCCTGCCCCGGGCGCACGGGTACTCGCTGCCCGCCAGGGAGCGGATCGCCGAGCGCGGTGTCACCTTCGACCGCTACTACACCGCCTCGGCGCAGTGCAGCTCGGCGCGGTCGGTGATCTACACCGGGCAGCACCTGCCGCTGACCGAGATCTACGACAACGACAACATCCCCTACATTCGTCCGCTCGACCCCGGTCTGGGCACGCTGGGCACGATGCTGCGCTCGGCCGGCTACTACTGCGCCTACCAGGGCAAGTGGCACCTGTCCAACGCCTACGTCTCCCCGCAGAACCCGGCCCCCACCACGAACGCCCTGGAACGTTACGGGTTCAGCGAGTTCAACGACTGGGGCGACATCGACGGCGGCGCCTGGGCCGGGTTGAAGCTCGACCCGGTGATCGCCGGGCAGGCCGTGCACTGGCTGCGCGACCGCGCACCGGTCGTCGCAGCGGAGCAGCCGTGGTTCATGGCGGTGAACTTCGTCAACCCGCACGACATCATGAGCTTCGACTACGGCGGCCGGCCCCAGGTGCAGCTGCCGCCGCCGCTGGCCCATGCTGTGCGGTTGAAGGCCGCCGCCGACATTCCGGTCTACCGGCGCCGCTGGGACTTCGACCTGCCCGCCAGCCTGCACGACGACCTGTCCGGCGCCGCCCCGGCCATCACCGAGTACCAGCGCATGATCGACACCGTGTTCGGGCCGGTGGCCTCCGACGAGCACTGGTACGACGGCCTGAATTTCTACCTCAACGCCCTGCGCGACGTCGACCGCAGCATCGAGCACGTGCTGGACGCCCTCGACGCCTCCGGCCAGGCCGACAACACCGTTGTGGTCTTCACCGCCGACCACGGCGAGATGGCCGGCTCCCACGGCCTGCGGCAGAAGGGCAGCCTGGTCTACGACGAGAACCTCCACGTCCCCCTCGTCATCGCCCACCCCGACCTGACTGCCGGCACACGGACCGATGCCCTCGCCTCCGCGGTCGACCTCGCCACCACCCTCCTGGCATTCGCCGGTCTCGACCAGGCCGAGACCGCCACCCGCCACCCCGCCCTGAAGGGCCGGTCCCTCATCCCCGCGCTGCACGGCGGGCAGGTGCGCGACGGCGTCCTGAGCGCCATCGAGTCGATCATGATGCTGGACGCCGATTTCTGGTTCGAGTTCGCCGACCCCGACGCCCCCCGGCGCATCGAGGCCGGCGAGCTGCGCCCGGACTGGACCAAGCGGGGCTTCCTGCGCGCCTGCAACGACCACCGCTACACCTTCGGCCGTTACTTCGCGCCCCTGGACCCGAACCGGCCCCGGTCTGTCGACGAGCTGTTCGCCCACAACGACGTCGTGCTCTACGACCGCCAGGAAGACCCCGCGCAGATGCACAACCTGGCAGCCGACCCCGCGCACCGCGACCTGGTCGCCCACTACAGCGCCCTGCTGGAGCGGCTGATCGACGCGGAGATCGGCGCCGACACGCGCGCCTGGGTCACCGAACGCCCACGCCTGATGGGCTGGCCCACCTGGCACGGCGACACCGAGCCGGCCGCCCGTGCCGCCACTGGGCGCTGACAACAACACGTATCCTGCGGCCCACCGGCAGGGTCGGCAGCAGTCGGCCATTCCACCGTCGGCCGCGGCGAGCCGCACGATCATCTGGCCGCGACCGACCCCGCGGGCCAGGAACCGCGTTCACAGCCCGTGTTCGGCGGTGATCCTCCCGTCGCGTTCGGCTTGCTCCAGGGCGGCGAAGTCGCGCTCGTTCTGGTCCGCGTACAGGGACGAGAACTCCGCGATCGCGTGGGCGAACGTCTTGTCGTCGCCCAGATAGGAGGCGATGGCGATGCTGTCGCCCGAACGGGCGTGCGCCCTGGCCAGGGTCCACCCGCACAGTTCGCCGTACCGGGCGAGGCCACCGGGAACCATCTGGCCGATGTCGACGGAGCCCTTCCAATCCGCCAACTGGCGGACGTAGAAGTCCCGGTATCGTCCGTCGATGCCTTCCGAGGACTCCCAGCCCAGAAGGATGTCACTGGCCGCCTGCATGAGCCGCTGCCCCTGGACGACACGCTCGCCCTCACTCTCGTAGGCCGGACCGTGCGGCAGGAACTCCGCAAGAACGGACGGCTGTGCCTCCTTGACCTGAAGGAACAGCGGATCGTCCGAGTCCCGTCCGGTCATCAGGGCGATCCAGCAGCGGGTGCCCACGCTGCCCACCCCCACTACTTTGCGTGCCAGGTCGACGAACTGGTACTCCTGCGCCAGACAACGCCGGTCCGACGGCAGTGAGGCCCGATAGCGGTCCAGCACTTCCAGGATCACCGTCTGAAAGGCCTCCCGCTGCTTCTGGGGCAGCAGGTCAGCGATCGGCACGATCAGAGGCGGGTCCGCGACGATACGGCGCCGGTCCCCGACCACCTCGGTGAGTTTGCCGAAGGCCCGCATGCTGTCGCGGGTGTGTGCCTTCGCGATGGTCTTGTCCAGCTTCTTGCGAGCGTCCTTTTTCAACCGAGCCGTCAGTAGCTGCGTGATGTCGTCGACGTCGGCCCGGGCATACCAGATGTCGAGCACGCGCATGCCCGCGAAGTCGGCCATCGCCCGCTGGTATCCACGTACGGCGGTCCGCTGGATCTTGGCGCGTTCCTTGGGGGTGAACCCGTTCTCCCGTGCGGCGATCTCCAAGCTCGCCGCAAGCCGCTTGACATCCCACTCCCACGGCCCCGGATACGTCTCGTCGAAGTCGTTGACATCGAACATCAAGCGACGCTCGGGAGAAGCGAACAACCCGAAGTTCGACAGGTGGGCGTCGCCGCACAGCTGCACGTTCAGGCCGGAGACCGGGGCGCGCGCCAGGTCCGCGGCCATCACGGCAGCGGCGCCGCGATAGAAGGTGAAGGGAGACACCAACATCCGGCCGTATCGGATGGGAACGAGTTCCGCGACGCGTGACTCCGCCTGACGCTCCAGGACCGCCACGGGGTCTGCACGGTCCAGGCCGGTATCGAACCCGGCGTGCGCACCGAGCGGAACAGCCTTCCTGGCAGCCTCACCCTTCGCCGCGCGTTCGGCCGACGTCAGGTGAGCGGGCGGGGTGGCCGGGGCCGGACGGGGCCGAGCGGGCGCCGCACGCCCGTACCCGGCCTTCCCGGTACTGCCGGAGGCTGACCGCGCCCCGGTCATCGCGCCACCGACCCGAATCGGGTGAGCTCGTTGCGGGCCCTGCTCATCGGAACCGTCCTCTCGTCCTGGTGACGTGCGTGCAGGCGACATGGCCTCAAGCCTTGAGCTCGTGCGCCACTGTGCCGCCTCTCCATTAGTCCGAGTCGCGCGACGGGACGGAGAGTTGCCACCGCAGACATTGCGCCGCGCGTCCGACCCAACCGCCAAGGGGCGCAGCCAGGTGGAGGAGGCGACCGAGCTCATCCGCGCCCGCGGTGGTACGGGCAGCGACAGCAGCCGGGCCCGCGTGCTGGAAACCGAGCTCTACAGCCGCTCACGCGAACTGAAGGAGATCAACGAGCGCCCGCGTCGGGTCCATGAGCGTCAACGCGAGGTCGCCTGGCCCTGGAGGTGTCACTGGTCCCGACAGCGATCGGGGATCACCGGGTAGCCGTCCGCTACCGGCCCGCCGTCGGCGCTCTGGACGCGTGCGATGACGGGTAGGACCTCGTCGACCTGCCAGGGGACCGCATCGCGGTCGCTGTCGGCGACGTCGGCGGCCACGGCCTGGAGGCCGTGGGTGTCATGGGGCAGCCGGCCTTCGCCGAAGGCTCCACCCCGGTCCTCTACTCGGACGGCCTGAACGAACGCCGCGACGAAGACATCGACGTCGACCTGGGCCGCCTCGTCGAGGCCCTCGCCCAGCACGGCCGGGCCGACCCCGAAGCCCTGGTCGACGCACTCCTGGCCTGCCCCTCCCGCCCTCGGGAAGGATCGACGACACGGCCCCGGTCATCACCCGACTGTCAACCGTGTTGTCGCGCCGCACGGGAAGGCTGGAATCGGCGCCGTGCTCGATTTGATTCTCCGCGCGGTTCTGCCCACGTGGGGGGTGTCATGTCCCACGCATCCCGCGGTTCTGGCAGCACAGCCGCCGCCGTGACTTTGACGCCGAACGGCGACCCCGTTCTCACCGCTCGGTTCGCCGTCCCCGACGTGCCCGAGACGTTCATCCGCAGGCCCGGCGTGACCAGTGGCCGAGTGTTTCGCAACGAGGCCGGCGGCTACGTTGATGCAGCGGCCTACGGCAAGACATGGGAGCGGGCCCGTAAGGAGGTCCTGGCTCCCGATGAGCAGCCGACGCTGCTCGCGAAGAGGCCCTATGACCTCCGGCATGCCGGGATCTCGTTCTGGCTGCAACTCCGGTGTGGATCCTGCCGAATGCGCGCGCCGGGCCGGCCAGAGCATCCAAGTGCTCTTCCAGTACTACGTCAAGTTCCTGGACGGTCTTCGGGAGCATTCCAACCGGCTCATCGAGGAGTCGATACAGGAGTGGAGCCGGCGCAGCGAAGACAGCAGCCCCAAGGGCTGAGCCGCAATCTGGCCCGTGTATGGCCCGGAACTGCCGGTCAGGACTGGGATACCGGTGGGATGAAATGGGAGAAGGGGGTATTTCGACACCTCCCCCATAGGAGGGACGTGCGCTCCAAGAAGGCGCCTGACCCGGGGAAAACCCCGGGTCAGGCGCCTTCTTTCGTGCCGCTAGAAGAATCCCAGCTTCTTCGGCGAGTAGCTCACCAGCAGATTCTTCGTCTGCTGGTAGTGCTCCAGCATCATCTTGTGGGTCTCCCGGCCGATGCCCGACTGCTTATAGCCTCCGAAAGCACTGTGCGCCGGATAGGCGTGGTAGCAGTTCGTCCAGACGCGGCCCGCCTGGATCGCGCGGCCCGCGCGGTAGGCGGTGTTCGTGTCGCGGGTCCAGACGCCGGCGCCGAGGCCGTAGAGCGTGTCGTTGGCCGTGCGGATCGCGTCGTCGAAGTCGGTGAAGGAGGTCACCGCCACCACCGGGCCGAAGATCTCCTCCTGGAAGATCCGCATGCGGTTGTCGCCCTCGAAGACGGTCGGCTGGACGTAGTAGCCTCCTGCCAACTCGCCGCCGTGTTCCACGATCTGGCCGCCCGTCAGGATCTTCGCTCCCTCCTTCTGGCCGATCTCCAGGTACGAGAGGATCTTGCGGAGCTGGTCCGCGGAGGCCTGGGCGCCGATCATCGTGTCCGTGTTCAGGGGGTGGCCAGGGACGATCTTCTCCGTGCGGGCGACCGCCGCCTCCAGGAAGTCGGCGTAGTGGCCGCGCTGGACGAGGGCGCGCGAGGGGCAGGTGCAGACCTCGCCCTGGTTGAGGGCGAACATCGTGAAGCCTTCGAGGGCCTTGTCGCGGAAGTCGTCGTCCGCCGCCCACACGTCGTCGAAGAAGATGTTGGGGGATTTGCCGCCGAGTTCGAGGGTGACCGGCTTCAGGTTCTCGGAGGCGTACTGCATGATCAGCCGGCCCGTCGTCGTCTCGCCGGTGAAGGCGATCTTCGCGACGCGCGGGCTTGACGCCAGCGGCTTGCCGGCCTCCTCGCCGAAGCCGTTGACGACGTTCAGGACGCCCGGCGGCAGCAGGTCCGCGACCAGGCTCAGCCAGAAGTGCACGGAGGCCGGGGTCTGTTCGGCCGGCTTGAGGACCACCGCGTTCCCGGCGGCCAGCGCCGGGGCCAGCTTCCAGACCGCCATGAGGATCGGGAAGTTCCACGGGATGATCTGCGCGACGACACCCAGCGGCTCGTGGAAGTGGTACGCCACGGTGTCGTCGTCGATCTCGCTCAGCGCGCCCTCCTGGGCCCGCAGCGCGCCCGCGAAGTAGCGGAAGTGGTCGATGGCGAGCGGGATGTCCGCGGCGAGCGTCTCCCGGACCGGCTTGCCGTTGTCCCACGTTTCGGCGACGGCCAGTGCCTCGAGGTTGCTTTCCATGCGGTCCGCGATCCGCAGCAGGATCCCCGCCCGCTCCGCCGGTGCCGTCCGCCCCCACGCCGGGGCCGCCGCGTGCGCCGCGTCCAGGGCGCGTTCCACGTCCTCTGCGGTGCCGCGCGCGACCTCCGTGAAGGGGCGGCCGTCGATCGGGCTGGGGTTCTCGAAGTAGCGGCCGGCCGCCGGGGCGACGTACTCGCCGCCGATCCAGTGGTCGTAGCGGGCCTGGTACGACATGAGCGCGCCCTCGGTACCGGGTGCGGCGTAACGGGTCATGGGCATGGCCTCCCTGGGACGCGCCGACCGTCCCTGGCCGGCGTTCACGCCCGAGTGTGGTGACCCGTACGTTGCAAGTCCGTTGCACCCGCGGACAGTTCCGCCTCCAGGGAGTCGAGCCTCGCCCGTACGGGAGGAAGCTGGGCCGCCGGTACGGCCGCGCACAGCGCCCGCCAGACCACCACGTCGTCCTCGCCCCACGCGCTGTACGCCCAGTCCGCGAGCAGCCCCGGATCGCGCCGGTCCACCAGCGCGGCCCGCAGCCGTCCCGCCAGCCGCTCCCGCAGCCGTACGACCCCGGGCGCGGTCGACGAGGGCAGCAGCGGGCCCGCGTACTCCCCGGCCGCCGCCGCGACGGCCCCC
Organism: Streptomyces sp. NRRL B-24572; assembly: GCF_002156145.1. Taxonomy (NCBI): domain Bacteria; kingdom Bacillati; phylum Actinomycetota; class Actinomycetes; order Kitasatosporales; family Streptomycetaceae; genus Streptomyces; species Streptomyces sp. NRRL B-24572. The sequence continues at coordinate 20,013 of NZ_MWIG01000263.1, forward strand.
GAGGCCAGCCGTCTGTCGACCGTCGCGAAGTCGGCGTCCACCGTCCCGGCGAGCCGGTACGGGCGTGACCGCAGGACGTCGGGGCCCAGCAGCGCGCGCAGCCGGGACAGTTCCGCCCGCAGGGTCACCGGGGTGATCGACTCGTCCTCGTAGAGGAGAGTGAGGAGTTCGTCGCCGCCGACTCCCTCCGGGCGGTGCGCGAGGACCACCAGGATCTCGCTGTGGCGGCGGCTCAGCCGCAGCCGCCGCCCGCCCACCGAGAGCACCGCCTCGTCCCGGCCGAGCGCCGACAGCCTGAGCCGCCCCGGGTCCGGCGCCGGCCCGAGCAGCGCCAGCTGGGACTCGGCCGCGCGCGCCACCGCCTGCACGAAGCCGAGGCTGTGCGGGTGCGCGAGCCGTTCGCCGCCGGTGATGTCGACCGCGCCGAGCACCCGGCCGCTGTGCGGGTCGTGCACGGGGGCCGCGGCGCAGGTCCACGCCCGCACCGGACGCCGGAAGTGCTCCGCGGAGACCACCTGGACGGGACGGTCGACGGCCAGGGCGGTACCTGGTGCGTTCGTACCCGCCGCCGCCTCCGACCAGCGTGCACCGGCCACGAAGTTCATCGCCCTGGCCTTCCGCAGGGTGCCCGGATGGCCCTCGACCCACAGCATCCGCCCGGCGGCGTCGCAGACCGCGAGGAGATGCTCCCCGTCCGTCGCGTACGCCCCCATCAGCTCCCGGATCACCGGCATCGTCGCGGAGAGGGGGTGGGCCTCGCGGTACGCGGTGAGCTCGTCCTCGTCCAGTTCCACCCGGGCCGCCCCGTCGGGGCTCACGCGCGCGCGTACCGACCGGCGCCAGGACGCGGCCACCAGCGGGCGGGCCTCCCGGGTGCGCGGGTCGGTCTCTCCACCCGGGTCGGTCTCTCCACCCGGGTCGGTCTCCCCGGCCGGGTCGGTCTCCCCGTTCGGGGCGGCCCCCGCGCTCGGGCCCGTCTTCGCCGCGCGGGGGGCGGCTTCCCCGTACGGATCGAATCTCGCCGCCGGATCCCGTTCCGTCCGTGGCTCCGCGGCCACCCGCGCATCGCTCAACTCGGCCTCCTCGTCGAGGTCGTCCCGGCCCGTCGCGCTCATCGTGGTGTGCCCGGGGGCCGCCGACAAGCCACCGCACGCCCCGGCATATGCACCTTGTCCGGGACCGGCCCCCGGCCCCTCACGTAGAGTGGGCCTCGGGCCGTGACTGGCGCTTGAGGTGGATCACCACCGGGGAGCGGCCCGGCGGAGCGTGCCCACCGGCGCGACCGTGCCGATGCCGTGCGCCTGGGCGAGAAACCGGTCAGAGACGACGCCCAGGAGTTGCCATGTCCACCAGCACCGCCACCCTCATGGACGGCACGGCCCTCGCCCGCCGCACGGTCGAGGAGACCGCCGCCCGAGCCGCCGAGATCACCCGCCGCACCGGCGTCACCCCGTGTCTCGCGACCGTCCTCGTCGGCGCGGACCCGGCCTCCGTCACGTACGTGAAGATGAAGCAGAACCGCTGCGCGAAGGCCGGAATCCGCTCCAAGCACGTCGAACTGCCCGCCGAGACCACCACCGAGGAGCTCGTCGCCGCGATCACCGCGCTCTCCGAGGACCCCGAGGTCCACGGCATCCTGCTCCAGCACCCGGTCGGCCCGCACATCGACGAGCGGGCGGCCTTCGAGGCCATCGCCCCCGAGAAGGACGTCGACGGCGTCACCATGGCCTCCTTCGCCGCCATGGGCTTCGGTCTGCCCGGCTTCGTCTCCTGCACGCCCGGCGGCATCATGCGCCTCCTCGACGCGTACGACGTCGAGCTCAGCGGCAAGCGCGCGGTCGTCGTCGGCCGCAGCGCCATCCTGGGCAAGCCGGCCGGCCTGCTGCTCCTCGGCCGCGACGCCACCGTCACCTACTGCCACTCCCGCACCCAGGACCTCTCCTCGGTCGTCCGCGAGGCCGACGTCCTCGTCGCC
>NZ_MWIG01000264.1:0-10894 GCF_002156145.1 Streptomyces sp. NRRL B-24572
CCTCCTTCGCCGCCCGCCCCTCGGCGGCGGCCCGCAGGCCCGCCGCGCCGGACGCCGTCATGCCCGCGAACCAGTCGAGTCCCTCGGCGCCGAAGGGGGCGAGGCTCGCCACCGCGACCACGGCGAGCACCCGTTCCGGCAGGAGCGCACCACAGGCCAGGGCGTGCGGGCCGCCGCCGGAGTGCCCCATGACGGCGAACCGGTCGATCCCCAGGGCGTCGGCGACGGCCCCGACGTCGTCGGCCGCCGAGGCGACGTCCCGGCCCGGCCGGGGAGTCGATCCGCCGTACCCGGGGCGGTCGTACGAGACCCAGCGGACCCCGAGCCGGGCGGAATCCGCGAGGAGCGGCTCCGGGGGCGCGCCGATGTTCGGCGTCCCGTGCTGCCAGAAGACGGTCACACCGGGGCCCGCCCCGGTGTCGTAGACGTGCAGCACGCGCCCGTCGCCCAGCTTCAGATCGGTCTCGACCACCACGGGACCACCCCTCCCGACGCGTCCTTCGGCGACACGAACCTACTGGGGGCCGGTCGCCACCGGCAGCAGTTCCGGCCGCTTGGCGCGGCGGTCGTCGCCGGACGAGCGACCGCGCAGACGCCGGCCGAGCCAGGGACCGAGGAAGGAGCCGGCCCAGCGGAGCTCGGCGGTCACCGCGCCCAGGCCCGCGGGAAGGGCCTGCGGGGGCAGGGGACGGGTCCAGGAGTCGTCGGAGCCGGGCAGCGCCAGCGCGTGGGCGACGGCGGCGGCTATGCGCGCGTGGCCGACCGGACCGGCGTGCAGCCGGTCGGGACTCCACAGCCGGGGGTCGGTGACGACGGGGTGGTGGGAGGTCTCGACGACGGTGACGCCGTGCCGGCGCGAGGCCGCGCGGATCCGCTCGTTGAGCGCCTCGACGCGGGGGCCGAGCGGACGGGCGAGCGGGGTGATCCGGCCGACGTCGGGGAAGGTGAGGGTGGCGACGCGGGCCCCCTGCCCGGTCAGCGCGGCGAACATCGCCTCCAGGTGCCCGGCCGTCGCGTCCACGTCGAAGCGGGGCCGCAGCAGGTCGTTGACGCCGGCGACGACCGTGGCGAGGTCCGGTCGGAGCGCGAGGGCGGGCCCGAGCTGCTCGGCGCGGACCTGCCCGGCGAGGCGGCCCCGGACGGCCAGGTTGGCGTAGAGCGCGTCGGGGTGCTCGCGGGCGAGCAGCTCCGCGAGCCGGTCCGCCCATCCCCGCAGCCCGACCGTGTCGTCCCCGTCACCGAGCCCTTCCGTCTGGCTGTCCCCCAGGGCGACGTACCGCAGAAACGTGCCGTCCGACATGGGCTCCGCCTTCCTCGACCACCTGCGCACCACCCTCCACCATATTCACTTTTTTGACTAGTCGACTCGATTGGCAGGGCCGCTTCGATCAACAGGGCGGGGAACCGTGCTCGGCCTGCCGGTGCGCCCCTTCGTGCCTCTGACCGGCCGAAGGGTCAGGACTCCTCCTGCGGGGGCTCCTTCTTGTGGTGCAGGGCCTTCTGCAGCCGGGCCACGACCGCTTCGCCGTACCTCCGGTGGCCGTGGACGCGCGGGTCGTCCGTCACGTCGTACCGCTTCACGTACGCCCCCAGGAAGGCCTGGAGGGTGGCGACGGCCGGAATGGCGATCAGCGCGCCGACGGCCCCGAGCAGCGCCGTGCCCGCGATGACCGAGCCGAAGGCCACCGCCGGGTGGATGTCGACGGTCTTCGAGGTGAGCTTCGGCTGCAGCATGTAGTTCTCGAACTGCTGGTAGACCACGACGAAGCCGAGCACCCACAGCGCGTACCAGGGGTTGACCGTGAAGGCGATCAGCATCGGCAGGGCACCGGCCAGATAGGTGCCGATGGTCGGGATGAACTGCGAGACCAGGCCGACCCACACGGCGAGCGCCGGGGCGTACGGCACGCCCAGGATCTCGAAGAGCACGAAGTGCGCGATGCCCGAGATGAGGGCCATCAGACCGCGCGAGTAGAGGTAGCCGCCGGTCTTGTCGACGGCGATCTCCCACGCGCGCAGGACCTCGGTCTGCCGGGCCGGCGGCAGGACGGAGCAGAGCGCGCGCCGCAGCCGGGGCCCGTCGGCCGCGAAGTAGAACGAGAACAGGAAGATCGTGAGCAGCCGGAAGAGTCCGCCGAGGACGGTGGCGGAGACGTCGAGGACGCCGGACGCGCTGTTCTGCACGTACTTCTGCAGCCAGTCGGAGCTCAGCACGCTGTCCTGGACCTCGACGCGCGACAGGTCCGTGTGGAAGTTCTGGTTGCTCCAGTTGATCAGCGAGTCGAGGTACTTCGGGAAGTTCTCGACCATGTCCACGATCTGACCGGCCAGCATCGAGCCGAGGAGGACGACGAAGCCGACGCCGAAGACCGTCACCGCGAAGAAGACGAGGAAGGTGGCGAGGCCGCGGCGCATTCCGCGCGCCGCCATGCGACCGACCGCCGGCTCGATGGCGAGGGCGAGGAAGAAGGCGAGCAGGATGTTGACGAGGAGGCCGACAAGCTGGTGGAAGGCCCAGTTGCCGAGCTGGAAGACGGCGTAGAGCGCGAGGGCGAGCACCAGCGCACGGGGCAGCCAGCGCGGCATCCGAGCGGGCCCGGCTGCCGGGCCGGCCACGGCGTCCGCCGACGGGGCGGCCACGGCACTCCCTTCGGCTCCGGGTCCGGCTCCTCCGATCGGGCCCGGGGCCCGGGAAGCCGTCGCGTCGGTCACATCGGGTACGTCGGGCGCATCGTTCGGTTCGGTCTTCTCGGTGTCGTCAGTCGGGGCCACCCCGCCAGTCTCGCGCACCGCACGGACATTCCACCCGGGACCCCTCACATCCCCTCCGGTCACCCCGCGGTTCGCCTTCCGGTCACCGCTTGTCGGCCGGTACGTCGACGGCCGCGCAGACGGCACGCCACACGTCCTTCGCCTCCCAGCCGGCGTCCAACGCCCCCCGTACCGTCCGGCCCCCGAGCTCCGCCATCACATGGTCGCTCGCGAAGGACTCGGCGTAGGACGCACCGAAGTGGTCGGCCATCCGTTCCCAGAAAATCGTCAACCGCATGACCCCAGTATCCCGCTCCCAAGAGTGCAGCCCGCTCCGCAGGCCTTGTCACCGCGCTTTTCCGCCCTACGGTCGGAGCATGGCCGAAAATCCCCTCTCCACCCCGCCCTCGACTCCCCGGGCACGCGCCGAGCGCTTCGTCTGGCTGACGGCCCGCGTCCTCGAACAGCGCCGGTTCGCCTACCACTTCCTGCGCGGTGGCGCGGACCAGGTCGAGACGGCCCTCATGGCGTACCTCAACGAGGACGGCGGCTACGGACACGCGCTCGAACCGGATCTGCGCGGCCCCGTGAGCCAGCCCCTGCACACCGCGCACGGGCTGCGGGTCCTGGACTCCATCGGCCGCTGCGGCGGACTGCGCGTGGAACGGATCTGCCGCTACCTCACGGAGGTGTCCACGCACGACGGGGCGCTCCCGGCGATCCACCCGTCCCAGCGCGGCTACCCGTCGGCGCCCTTCGTCCCGGTCGTCGACTCCCCGCCGAGCGCGCTGCTCTCGACCGGTCCGGTGGTCGGCGTGCTGCACCGCAACCAGGTGTGGCACGCGTGGCTGTTCCGGGCCACCGAGTTCTGCTGGTCGGCCGTGGAGTCGCTGGAGACGTCCCATCCGTACGAGGTCCAGGCGGCCGTCGCCTTCCTTGACGGGGCCCCCGACCGCCCGCGCGCGGAAGCGGCCGCCGACCGGCTCGGCCGGCTCGTCCGTGAGCAGCGGCTCGCCGTCCTGGACCCCGACCGGTCGGAGGACTACCCGGTCTCGGACGGCTACGCGCCCGGCGAGCACCACTATCCGCACGACTACGCGCGCGTGCCGGACTCGCTGGCCGCACGCTGGTTCACGGACAAGGAGATGGCCCGCTCGCTCGACCGGCTCGAAGCCGACCAGCAGGAGGACGGCGGCTGGCCGATCCGCTGGCGCGCCTGGGCGCCCGGCTCGGCCCTGGAGTGGCGCCCCATCGTCACCATCGAGGCACTGCGCACCCTGCGGGCGCACGGCCGCGCCATCGGCTGACCGGGGGCCCCGCACGGGGACGGACCGAGGCCTTCTACGGAACGGACCGGGGCTCGTACGGAGACGGACCGGGGCTCGTACGGAGACGGGCCCCGGGCGCCCGCTCACCGGCCCCGTACGACCCCTGCCGTCGCCGTTCCCGCCGTCGCCGTCACCAGCCCAGGGCCCGTACCCCCGCCGTGACGGCGACGGCGGCGCCCACGACGACCAGGAACGGCGCGCGCAGGACGAGCGCGACGGCGGCCGCGGCGAGCCCGGCGGCCCGGGCGTCCAGGACCAGGTCGTGGCCGGCGCTGAAGGTCTGCTGGGCGGTGAGCGCGGCGAGCAGCGCGACGGGGAGCAGGGCTGCGAGCCGCTTGACGAGCGGGCGTTCCAGCGCTCCGGCGGGCACGAGCAGGCCGATCAGCTTGACGAGGTAGCACCCGGCGGCGGTGAGGGCGATCGCGATCCAGACGTTCATCGGGAGTCCTTCTCTCCTCCGGTGGAGGCCGTGCGCCGGCCCTGGGCCCAGAGCACGGCGGGTGCGGCGAGGGCGGCGGCGAGGACCGGGACGCCGGCGGGCAGGACGGGCAGCAGCCCGAGACCGAGCAGGACGGCGATCCCGGCGGTGGCGCGCTCGGTCGCGGACTTCAGCATGGGGGCGAGCAGGGCCAGGAAGACGGCGGGTCCGGCGGCGTCGAGCCCCCAGGCCGCGGTGTCGCCGATCGCCTCGGCACCGAGCGCTCCGAGGAAGGTGGTCAGGTTCCACAGGACGTACAGGGTGAGCCCGGTGACCGTGAAGCCGATCCGGACGGCCCGGCGGGACGGCTGGGCGAGCGCGACGGCCGTGGTCTCGTCGATCACCCAGTGCGCGGCGAAGGGCCTGACGGCCTTCGGCAGGGCGAGGAGCTGGGAGAGCCGCAGCCCGTAGAAGGCGTTGCGGGTGCCCAGGAAGAAGGCGCCGGCGGCGGCCGTGAAGGGGTTGCCTCCCGCGGCGAGCGCTCCGACCAGGGCGAACTGCGAGGCGCCGGTGAAGACGAGCAGGCTGAGGAGGCAGGTCTGGAGGAGGCTGAGGCCGGAGCCCGCCGAGGTCACGCCGAAGGCGAAGCCGGAGAGCCCGACGGCGACGCCGACGCCGAGCGCGTCGCGGACGACGGCCGCGTCGGGCTTGGCGGGGGTGCCGTCGCGTATGACGGGAGGTGCTGGTGCTGTCTGTTCTGCCACGTCAGGGACGTTACGGGGCTGCTGCGGCCCCGGTCTTGTACGTTCTTGCGGCGACTACGGAGCCCGCCGTCCGGCTCCCCGCGCGCGTTGGTACGCGCCCGGCGGCACCCCGACGCTGCGGGTGAAGTGCCGGCTGAGGTGCGACTGGTCGGTGAAGCCGACGGCGGCGGCCGCCTCCGCCGGGGGCGTCCCCGCGTCGAGGAGCTGCCTGGCCCGTCGTACGCGCGCGTCGGTGAGCCAGGTGTGCGGAGGCATCCCGTACGCCTTGCGGAAGGCGCGGAGCAGGGCGAACGGGCTGGTGCCCAGGTCGGCGGCGAGCCGCTCCAGGGTCGGCGGCTCGGCCATCCCTGCCTCCAGGACCTCACGCGCGCGTGCCGCGTCCCGGGCGCCCGCCGAGCGGGGCGGGAGCGGGGTGACCAGCCCTCCGTGGCTACGCAGGAGCCGGGCGGTGACCAGGCGCAGGAGGCTGTCCGCGGCGAGCGCGTTGCCCTCCTCCGCGGCCCGGTGGACGCCGACGACGAGCTGCGCGGCGTACGGGTCGTCGACGACGGGCGAGGCGAAGCCGGCCTCGCCGCGCAGGGCGAGGGTGTCGGCGGCGATCGACCGGACGATCTCCGCGTCGGGGTAGATCGTCCGGTAGGTCCAGCCCTCGGGCACGCCCGCGTGCCCGGTGTGCGGGGTGTCCGGGTTGACGAGAGCGATCTGTCCGGGCCCGGCGTGGACGAGCTCGTCGCGGTAGTGGAAGGCCTCGACGCCCTCGGTGATCGCGGCGAAGACGAAGGACTCGTGGGTGTGCCGGGCGAAGGCCTTGCGGATGTAGTGGGCGTGCAGCAGGTCGACCCCGGGCAGCTCGGCGTACTGCCAGTACCGCGCCCGCTCCTCCCCGCTCGCACCGTCCCTCGCCATCCCCCCATTCTGCGCCCCGCCGGCGCCCCGCGACGATCGGGATTCCCCCAGGTCCGCACGGTTGTCAGTGGTCGGGTGCACGATGGGGGACATGGTCAGGTCCGCGCTCGACTCGTTCTCCCCCGCGACCCGCGGTTGGTTCACCGGGGCCTTCGCCGCGCCCACGGCGGCGCAGGAGGGCGCCTGGAAGGCCATCGGCGCGGGCTCCGACGTGCTCGTCGTCGCGCCGACCGGCTCGGGCAAGACCCTCGCCGCGTTCCTCGCCTCCCTGGACCGGCTCGCGGCCTCGCCTCCGCCGGCCGAGGCGAAGAAGCGCTGCCGCGTGCTGTACGTGTCGCCGCTGAAGGCCCTCGCCGTGGACGTCGAGCGGAACCTGCGCTCGCCATTGACCGGCATCCGGCAGGAGTCGGTGCGGCTCGGCCTGCCCGAGCCGGACGTCCGGGTCGGGATCCGGTCCGGGGACACCCCGGCGGCCGAGCGCCGGGCGCTCGCGACCCGGCCGCCGGACATCCTGATCACCACCCCCGAGTCCCTGTTCCTGATGCTGACCTCCGCCACGCGCGAGGCCCTGACGGGCGTGGAGACGGTCATCCTCGACGAGGTCCACGCGGTCGCGGGCACGAAGCGGGGCGCGCACCTGGCCCTCTCCCTGGAACGGCTCGACGAGCTGCTGCCCCGCCCGGCGCGCCGGATCGGCCTGTCGGCCACGGTCCGCCCGGTCGACGAGGTGGCCCGCTATCTCTCCCCGGGGCGGGCCGTGGAGATCGTGCAACCGCCGTCGGGCAAGGAGTTCGACCTCTCCGTCGTCGTGCCCGTCGAGGACATGGGCGAGCTGGGCGGCTCCCCGGCCTCCGAGGGCAAGGACGGCGGGGACAAGCCGTCGATCTGGCCGCACGTCGAGGAGCGGATCGCCGACCTCGTCCAGGCCCATCGCTCCACGATCGTCTTCGCGAACTCCCGCCGGCTCGCCGAGCGCCTGTGCAACCGGCTCAACGAGATCGCGTACGAGCGGGCGACCGGCGAGCCCCTGCCCGAAGGGGCTCCTCCGGCCCAGGTCATGGCCCAGTCGGGGGCGGCGCAGGGCGCCCCGCCGCTGCTCGCCCGGGCCCACCACGGCTCGGTGTCGAAGGAGCAGCGCGCCCAGGTGGAGGAGGACCTGAAGGCGGGCCGGCTGCCCGCCGTGGTGGCCACCTCAAGCCTGGAGCTGGGCATCGACATGGGCGCGGTGGACCTGGTGGTGCAGGTCGAGTCGCCGCCCTCCGTGGCCTCGGGGCTCCAGCGCGTGGGCCGCGCGGGCCACCAGGTGGGAGCGGTCTCCACGGGCGTGGTCTTCCCGAAGTACCGGGGCGACCTGGTGCAGGCGGCCGTGGTCACCGAGCGGATGCGCTCGGGGGCGATCGAGTCGATGCGGATCCCCGCCAATCCGCTGGACGTCCTCGCGCAGCAGCTGGTCGCGATGGTCGCGCTCGACACCTGGCAGGTGGACGACCTGCTCGCGGTGGTGCGCCGCGCGGCCCCGTTCTCGTCGCTGCCGGAGTCGGCGTTCACCGGCGTACTGGACATGCTGGCCGGCCGCTATCCCTCGGACGCCTTCGCCGAGCTGCGCCCGCGCGTGGTCTGGGACCGGGTCGCCGGGACGGTCACGGGTCGGCCGGGCGCGCAGCGGCTCGCCGTCACCTCGGGCGGCACGATCCCCGACCGGGGCCTGTTCGGCGTCTTCCTGGCGGGCTCGGACCCCGAGAAGGGCGGGGGCCCGACAGAAGGGGCAGCGCATGGCGCTTCCGGCAAGGGTGGTGGTGGGCGACGGGTCGGAGAACTCGACGAGGAGATGGTGTACGAGTCGCGGGTCGGCGACGTCTTCACGCTCGGCACCACCTCCTGGCGGATCGAGGACATCACCCGGGACCGGGTGCTCGTCTCCCCCGCGCCCGGCGTCCCGGGCCGGCTGCCGTTCTGGAAGGGCGACCAGCTGGGCCGCCCGCTCGAACTGGGGCGGGCGGTGGGCGCGTTCCTCCGCGAGGTCGGCGCCCTCGGGGACGAGGACGCGCGCCTGCGGCTGCTCGCCGCGGGCCTGGACGCCTGGGCCGCGGAGAACGTCCTCGCGTACCTCGGGGAGCAGCGCGAGGCCTGCGGCCACGTGCCGGACGACCGGACGATCCTGGTCGAGCGCTTCCGCGACGAACTCGGGGACTGGCGGGTCGTCATCCACTCCCCGTTCGGGGCGCAGGTGCACGCCCCGTGGGCGCTGGCGCTCGGCGCGCGGCTCGCCGAGCGCTACGGCATGGACGCGCAGGTGATGCACGCGGACGACGGCATCGTGCTGCGCCTGCCGGACGCCGACCTGATGGGCCTGGACATGGGCCTGGACCTCCTCGACCACGAGCCGGTCGACCCGGACCGCCACCTGGACACGACGTACGACGCGGACAAGGCGCCCGTCGGCGCGGCCGACACCCTCTTCGACAAGGGCGAGATCGGGCAGATCGTCACCGACCAGGTGGGCGGCTCCGCGCTGTTCGCCTCCCGCTTCCGCGAGTGCGCCGCCCGCGCCCTGCTGCTGCCCAAGCGCAACCCGGGCAAGCGCACCCCGCTGTGGCAGCAGCGGCAGCGCGCGGCCCAGCTCCTCCAGGTGGCGAGCGAGTTCGGCTCGTTCCCGATCGTCCTGGAGGCCGTCCGCGAGTGCCTCCAGGACGTCTTCGACCTCCCGGGCCTCGAAGAGCTGATGGGGGACATCGAGTCCCGCCGCGTCCGCCTCGTCGAGGTCACCACCCCCGAGCCCTCCCCCTTCGCCCGCTCGCTGCTCTTCGGTTACGTGGCGCAGTTCCTGTACGAGGGCGACTCACCGCTCGCCGAGCGGCGGGCGGCCGCGCTCTCCCTGGACTCCCGGCTGCTCGCGGAGCTCCTCGGCCAGGCGGAGCTGCGCGAGCTCCTCGACCCCGAGGTCCTGACGGAGCTGGAGCGAGAGCTCCAGTGGCTGGCCGAGGACCGCCGGATCAAGGACGTGGAGGGCGTCGCCGACCTGCTGCGGGTCCTCGGCCCGCTGACCGACGCGGAGCTGGCCGAGCGCGGCGCCTCGTCCGCCTTGGCACCCGAGCTGGAGGCGGCCCGCCGCGCGATCCGGGTGCGGATCGGCGGCCGGGACCACTGGGCGGCGATCGAGGACGCGGGCCGGCTCCGGGACGCCCTGGGCACGGCCCTGCCGGTCGGCGTGCCCGAGGCCTTCACCGAACCGGTCAAGGACCCGCTGGGCGACCTGCTCGCGCGGTACGCGCGCACGCACGGCCCTTTCACCTCCTCCCAGGCCGCCGCCCGCTTCGGCCTCGGTGCGGCCGTCACCGACGGCGCCCTCCAGCGCCTGGCGGCCTCGGGCCGAGTGGTCCAGGGCGAGTTCCACCCCTCGGGGATCGGCCAGGAGTGGTGCGACTCGACCGTCCTCCGCAGGCTGCGGCGCCGCTCCCTGGCGGCCCTGCGCCAGGAGCTGGAACCGGTGCCCCCGGCGGCCCTCGCCACCTTCCTGCCGCAGTGGCAGCACCTGGGCGGCAACAGCCTGCGCGGCATCGACGGCCTCGCGCGCGCGATCGAGCAGCTCCAAGGCGCGCCGGTCCCGGCCTCGGCTTTGGAGAAACTGATCCTGCCGTCCAGGGTCCGCGACTACTCCCCAGCGCTCCTCGACGAGCTGACGACGACCGGCGAGGTCGTCTGGGCGGGCGCGGGCTCGCTCCCGGGCAAGGACGGCTGGGTCTCCCTCTACCTGGCGGACGCGGCCCCGCTGCTCCTCCCGCCGGCGCACCCCCTGGAGCTGACCGCCCTGCACGAATCGACGCTCACGGCCCTCTCCGGCGGATACGGCCTGTTCTTCCGGCAGATCGCCGACCAGATCCGGGCCACCACCCACCCGGACGCCACCGATCCGCAGCTCGCCGACGCCCTCTGGGACCTGGCCTGGTCGGGCCGGCTCACCAACGACACCCTGGCCCCGTTGCGTGCGCTCCTCGGTTCGGGCCGCACGGCGGGCTCCACCGCGCACCGCGCGCGGCGCACGGTCCCGCGCGGGCGGTACGGCACGCTGACCACCGCGGCCCGTCCTGCGTCCCGCACCGGCCCGCCGACGGTCTCGGGCCGCTGGTCCCTCCTTCCGCCTCCCGAACCGGAGCCGACGCACCGGGCGCACGCCCTGGCCCGCACGCTCCTTGACCGGCACGGCGTGGTCACCCGGGGCGCGGTGGCGGCCGAGGGCGTGGAGGGCGGTTTCTCGGCCACGTACCGGATCCTGGCGGCCTTCGAGGACAGCGGGCAGGCCCGGCGCGGCTACGTCGTGGAGGGGCTGGGCGCGGCCCAGTTCGCGATGGACGGGGCGGTGGACCGGCTGCGGGCGGCGGCGACGGCACGCGACCGAGGTGCGGAGGCCGCGGCGGGCCCGCGCGCGCTGGTCCTGGCGGCGGCCGACCCCGCGAACGCCTACGGCGCGGCCCTCCCCTGGCCCGAGTCCCCGACCGGCGCCGGTCACAAGCCGGGCCGCAAGGCGGGCGCGATGGTGGTCCTGGTCGACGGCGAGCTCACGCTCTACGTGGAGCGCGGCGGCAAGACGGTCCTCTCCTGGCCGACGGACCCGGAGGACGCGGGTCTGGGGGCGGCGGCGGAGGCGCTGGCGGCGTCGGCGCGGGCAGGGTCCCTGGGCACGGTCACGGTGGAACGCATCAACGGCACGCCGTCCCTGACGTCCCCCC